>JAPLRA010000390.1:0-4350 GCA_026399445.1 Sulfuritalea sp. | reverse complement strand
GATCGGGCTGCCCGCGTGGCAACTGGAGTGGCTGGGACGCGCGCTCGGACGCGCGGCGAAGATCAAGGCCGGCAGTTACGAAGCGGAGCAGGGCTTGACCGCCCTGGCGCTGCTCGACAAGCTGACCCGCGGCGATGTGCTGCAAGGAGAACTCGTTCTCGTCGAGGGCAAGACCTTCCGCCAGTTCCGCGCCGCCCTGAACGAGAATCCCGACCTTGCCCATGACTCGCTGAAACTTACCGACAGCGAAATTCTGGTCCGTTTGGGCGCAAGCGAGCGCCATCCGGAAGGACTGTTCTTTCCCGACACCTATCTGTTCAACAAGGGCAGCAGCCTCGATTGTGGAAAAGGAAACCGGTTTGCCCGCCGATCGACCGCAGGTGGCGGCTGTCTTTGCCAATCGACTGCGGCGCGGCATGCTGTTGCAGACCGATCCGACCGTAATCTATGGCCTCGGCGAACGCTTCGACGGCAATCTGCGCAAGGTCGACCTGCAGACCGATACGCCGTGGAACACCTACACCCGGGCCGGTTTGCCGCCCACGCCGATTGCCATGCCGGGTCTGGCGTCCTTGCTGGCGGCAGCGACGCCGCCCCCAAGCGACAAGCTGTATTTCGTCGCCCGTGGCGATGGATCGAGTGCGTTTTCGGCGTCGCTGGACCAGCACAACAACGCCGTCAACAAATATCAGAGGCGCTAGGCGAACATGACACGCGGCCGTTTCATCAGTTTCGAGGGCATCGACGGTGCCGGCAAGAGCACCCAGCACGCCTGGGCGGTCGATTACCTGCGAGCGCACGGGCGCACTGTGGTCGCCACCCGCGAACCGGGCGGAACGCCGCTGGGCGAGAAACTGCGCGCCCTGCTGCTGTCGGAGCCCATGAACCTGGAAACCGAGGCACTGCTGATGTTTGCGGCCCGTCGCGAACATGTCGCGGAAGTCATCGAACCGGCCCTGGCACGCGGCGATTGGGTGGTCTGCGATCGTTTTGTCGATGCCTCGTTCGCCTACCAGGGGGGCGGGCGCGGCCTCGACTGGAAAAAACTGGAAAGTCTCGCAGAATGGGTTCTGGGCGACCTGCAGCCGGATCTGACCCTGATCTTCGACGCCCCTGTCGCGATTGCACAGCAACGCCTCCATGCCGCTACCGCGAATCCGGATCGTTTCGAGCAGGAACAAGCAGAATTTTTTGAGCGCGTGCGAGCGGCTTACCTCAGAATTGCCGCTGAAAACCCGGATCGCGTGCGGCTGATCGACGCCACACAGACCCCGAATCATATTAATAAAGTACTTGAGAATATAATTGCAACACTTTGATTTAAAGCAGTTACACTGGAACAGTACTATCCGCGAGCAATTGCTTGGGCAGGGCATTGCCCGGTTGCCGCACGCCGTGCTCCTGGTCGGTCCCGCCGGTGTCGGCAAGACCGCTTTCTCGGAACAACTCGCTGCACTTTTGCTGTGCGAATCGCCTTCGCCCGATCTGGGTGCCTGCGGTAAATGCCAAGCCTGCCGCTGGCTCGATGCCGGCAACCATCCCGACTTTCGGCGTGTCGCCCCGGACGGTGATGAAGAGCCCGAAGAAGGCGCCGTCGAAAAGACCAAGAAACGCAGCGCAGCCAATATCAAAATTGACCAGATCCGCGAGCTCGAAGCCTTCGTTTTTGTCGGCAGCCATCGAGACGGAAACCGCGTCGTGCTCATCACCGAAGCCGACGCAATGAATCCTGCTGCGGCAAATGCACTTCTTAAAATACTTGAAGAACCGCCACCAAGTGTTTATTTTATATTAGTTTCGTCCAAGACGAAATCACTTCTGCCAACGCTTCGCAGTCGCTGCCGGGTGATTCCCTTCGGGCCGCCCGATGCCGCCGCTGCGGCTGTCTGGCTAGCCGGCGCCGGCCTCGAAAAGCAGGCAGCGCGCTACCTCGATCTTGCCGGTGGCGCACCGATGCGTGTTGCCCAGTGGAAGGAACAGGGGCAATTGGCGCCGATCGACGCATTGGTCGAGTCGCTGGTTTCGCCTCCTGCGGACCCGATTGCGCTTGCCGCGCGCTGGGATGGTCTGCTCAAGGGCGATGGCGTGTTTCGCATGGAAAACCTGGTGGAAGGTGTCCAGCGCTGGCTGTTCGATCTGGCGCAGGAGCGCTTGGCCGGCGAGGTTCGCTACCACGGCGGCTGGGCACGACCAAAAGGCGTGCAGAACCTCAACCCGGATGCCTTGCTGGCCGCTTGGCGCGAGATCAACCAGTTCCGTCGCAGCGCCCGCCACCCCTTGAATCAATTGCTGTTCCTGGAAAATCTTGCAGCCCATTTCCTGCGTGCCCTGCGCCCGGTGGCCGGATGAGCGCGCTGCTTGTCGATTCGCACTGCCACCTCGATTTTGCCGACTTTGAAGGGCGGGAAGACGAGTTGTTGGCCGCCATGAAGGCGAACGACGTCGGCTGGGCGCTGATTGCCGGCGTCACCATCGAGCGCTTGCCAGCTGTTTTGGCGCTCACCGAGCGCTTTCCCAATCTCTACGCCGCGGTGGGCGTTCATCCAGACACCCAGGAAGGCGAGGAACCGGATCAGGATCGACTGATTCGACTCGCAGATCATCCAACAGTCGTCGCCATTGGCGAAACCGGGCTGGATTACTACCGGCTCGACGGCGATCTGGAGTGGCAGCGCGAGCGTTTTCGCACCCATATCCGCGCCGCGCGGCGTACCGGCAAGCCCCTGATCATCCACACCCGTGAGGCGGCAGCCGATACGCTGAAAATCCTCGAGGAGGAGGGCGCAGGCGAAGTAGGGGGCGTATTTCATTGCTTCACCGAGACTCTCGCCGTAGCTGAAGCCGCCCTGCGACTCGGTTTCCACATTTCCTTTTCAGGTATCGTCACCTTCAAGAATGCGCTGCAAATCAAGGAAATGGCGAGTTTCGTACCCCTCGACCGGCTCCTTGTCGAGACCGACGCCCCCTACTTGGCGCCCGTCCCGCATCGGGGCAAACTAAACCACCCGGCCTTGGTGCGCCATGTTGCCGAGGAAGTGGCGCGGCTCAGGGGCGTTGAAATGGAAGAACTCGCGCAAGCCACGACCGCGAATTTCTTTCGCCTGTTCGGTGCTGCCCGCCATGCGTAAGCTGCTGATTGGACTAGTATTGCTGGCATCCGCCGGTTTGGTGCGGGCAGGCGCCTACGATGACATTATTGCTGCGGCCAACAACGGTCAAACGACAGCCGTGGTTGACCTTCTCAATCGCGGCATGGACGTCAATACCGCCGACCGCAATGGCTCGACGCTGCTGATGATCGCCGCCCGCAACGGCAACATGGCTCTCCTGGAAGCACTGCTGGCCAATCGCGCCAACGTCAATCGCCGCAATCAATACGGCGACACAGCATTGATGCTCGCGGCTCTGAAGGGCCGGCTCGAGGTAGCACAGACGCTGATCGCCAAAGGCGCGGATCTGAGTCCGTCCGGCTGGACGCCTTTGCACTATTCGGTTTTCGGCGGGGCCAAGGAAGTTGCGGCGCTGCTGATCGCGAAAGGTGCCAATCTCGACGCTCGCGCGCCCAACGGACAAACGCCGCTGATGATTGCCGCCAAGCTGGGGAAGCAGGATTTCGTCGAGCTGCTGATCGATGCCGATGCGGATATGGATCTCGCTGATTACGAGGGTGTTACTGCTCTGCGGCTGGCGCAAAAACTGGAACATACCGGGATAGTCGAATACCTGCGCAAGGTAGGGGCTGTCGAGTAGTTCCCGTTCAAATGGGCTTTGATTGCCTATTCATTACTTCGCATAATTGGCATTATGTAAAACTGCAAGGGAAGCTGTCACCAGACCTCAGAGGTCAAGTTGCAGGGCAGCCAGCCGCGCGTAGAGCCCTCCCTGACCCCGCAGATCGTCGGGGGTGCCGATCTCGACGATGCGCCCCCGTTCCATTACTACGATACGGTCGGCCTTCTGCACGGTGGCTAACCGATGGGCGATGATCAGCGTGGTGCGGCCCTCCATGGCGGCGTTGAGGCCTCTCTGCACCAGAATCTCCGATTCGGCGTCGAGTGCGCTGGTGGCCTCGTCGAGAAGCAACAAAGGCGCACCTTTAAGGATGGCCCGCGCAATAGCGATGCGCTGGCGCTGGCCGCCGGATAAGCGCGTCCCGCGCTCACCCAGAAAGGTCTGGTAGCCCTCGGGCAATCGGTCGATGAACTCATCCACCAGCGCCGCCTTTGCCGCCTGCTTGACCTCGTCGTCCGTCGCCGTGGCGCGGCCATAGCGGATGTTCTCGAGCGCGTTGGCGGAAAAGATCACCGGATCCTGCGGCACGATGGCAATGCCGCCGCGCAGGGCGTGCAG
>JAPLRA010000155.1 GCA_026399445.1 Sulfuritalea sp. | reverse complement strand
ATGATCTGTTGCAGGTCTTCAACTTTTTCGAGCTGGATGTCGATACCTTTGGCCTGCGCTACCTGAGCGATCAGCTGCAGTGTGTTCTTGCAGTTGGCACACCCGGTGCCGAGGACTTTGACGTTTTTCATGGAGGGCTCCGGAAAATCAGCAACAGGCATTGCCCTTGGCGGTCGGCGTGCAGCAGGCGGCCTTGGCGGGTTCTTGAGTCGGCGCTGGCGCCGCGGCAACGGCGAGCTTCGCTTCCTCGTTGAAGGCGGCGTCCTGCATCTGTCCGGCCTCGTCACGAATGTGGCGCGCGATGTCGACCACCATGTCAATCTGCTCTTCGGCAATGCCAAAGCCGCGCAGGCGTTCCAACTGGCACAGGCCATTCTTCGGATGATTGGCGGCGATGTTGGCGGCGAGCGATACCATCGCCACGATGGAAGGGTGCAACGGGGCATCAGCCATGGACGGGCTCCTTACAGAACGGCATTGAAGACATAACCGACAATCAGAATGCCGAGCGCGACTACGCCGGCGAAAGTGGCAATCAGCGGGACCTTGAGCACTTTGCGCAGGATGATCATTTCCGGCAGCGACAGGGCAATTACGCTCATCATGAAGGCCAGCACGGTGCCCATCGCGGCGCCCTTGCCGATCAGCGCTTCGACGACGGGAATAATGCCGGCGGCATTGCTGTACATCGGCACGCCGATCAATACGGCGGCCGGCACCGACCACCAGGGCGCGTCCTTGCCCATAATCGAAACCATGAAGTCCTGCGGCACGTAACCGTGGATGGCAGCTCCGACGCCGATGCCGACGAGGATGTAGGGCCAGACCTTGCCGACGATATCCTTGACATGAGCGACTCCGGCATCGATGCGCTCGGCCCAGTGCAGCGTCTCGCCCGCGCACTCGGCCGACTGGCTGGCCTGCATGGCGCGTACCCAGTCCTCCAGATGGCGCTCCATGCCGAGTTTGCCGATCACCATGCCGGCCACGATCGCCACGGTGAGACCCAGCACCAGGTACAGCCCGGCGACTTTCCAGCCGAACATGCCGAACAGCAGCGCGAGCGCCACTTCATTCACCATCGGCGCCGAAATCAGGAAAGAGAAGGTCACCCCGAGCGGCACTCCGGCCGAGAGGAAGCCGATGAAGAGCGGAACTGCCGAGCAGGAGCAGAACGGTGTGACGATGCCCAAACTGGCCGCCATCACGTTGCCGACGCCGAGGCGCTTGCCGGAGAGCATCGCCCGCGTGCGCTCGGGTGAGACGAAGGTATGCACCACGCCCATCAGGAAGACGATGCCGGTGAGCAGCAGCAACACCTTGGGCGTGTCGTAGAAGAAGAAATGCACGGCTTCGCCCAGATGCGTCTGGCGCGTCAGGCCCAACGCGGCAATTGCGGCGTCGGCAAAGGGTATCAGGCTGGCATAGGCGACTACCCAGCCAGCGAAGCCGAGAACCAGCCAAGCCCAAGGCGGGCGGCGGGCGGCGGTGTCGCTATCGGTCAATGCATTCATGATGATCTCAGGCAACGCAGCGCTCGGGGCGCCCGGCCATGGTCTTCAAGCGCTTCAGGTCCGCCTTGAGTTCCGGCACGGCGCCGGTCGGCAGGGTTTCCAGCAGGGCTTCGGCCCATGCCGGCAGGGAGGCGGCCAGCCGGTAAAACATCCACGTACCCTCGCGGCGCGGCACGACTACTCCAGCATCCTTCAGCACGCAGAGATGGCGCGAAATCTTGGGCTGGCTGTCATCCAGCGCGGCAGTAAGTTCACAGACGCACAACTCACCCTGGCTCACCAGCAGGGCAAGAATGCGGCGGCGCGTGGCATCAGCGACGGCATCGAACATGAGTTGAGTATCCATGAGGTCAATATACGCTTAACCGAATATATGCGTCAACGAATATTACAGCGGTGGTCCGGCTTCGAAAGCACTGCAAGCCCACTGGCGTCCGGGACCGTCCGCAGGCAGAATCCTGCTCTGGGTTCAAACACGTGTTTTTATGTCTCCATCCCCTGGGTGGGGACGGTATCCTAGGACATGGTCAGTCGTCGACAATTCCTGTGGGGGGATTTCAAGGCCCGCCGCACATCGCAGCGCCCGCCCTGGGCCCGCCCCGAGGAGATCTTCCGCGCCGAATGTTCGGGCTGCGGCGAATGCATTGCGGTCTGCCCGACACGAATCATCGTCCAGTCCGGACGTTATCCCGAGGTGGATTTCAAGCACGGCGAATGCACCTTCTGCGGCGCCTGCGCTGCTACCTGCAAGGATGGCGCCTTGCGCCGCGACGCCTGCCCGGACGGGCCGTGGGCCATCAAGGCGCAGATCGCCGAAAATTGCCTGGCGAAAAAAGGCGTGGAGTGTCGGGTGTGCGGGGATCCCTGCCCGGTGGCGGCCATCCGCTTCAGCCCGCGCCTTGGCGGGCCACCGATGGCGGAGGTGGATACCGGTTCATGCACGGGCTGCGGCGCCTGCGTGGCGCCGTGCCCGGTAGCAGCGATCAGTCTGGCGTGACGCCCGGCGCGGCACAGCGTAGCCGGGCGAAGCTGCTTCCTACTTGATGTTGCCGATGAAACGGTTCTCGACCAGCGCCGGGGCATCGACCTGCGGCACGTGACAACTGGTGCACACATGGCGCGAAGCGTCGAAAGACTTGGTCGCGGCGACGACGTGGCTGTCACCCAGTTTGGGCGAGTTCTTTTTCACATAGTTGGCGGGACCGTGGCAATCCATGCACTGATTCTCGGTCAGCGTTACCTCGTCGAAATTATCCACTGCGTGCGGAATCACCGGTGGCTGCTGGGCGTAGGTGCGCGCCACCACAGGCTGGGTACCGGGGCGCTTGCCGGCATAGGCCTTGGCCTCTGGCGCCGGATCGGCTGCCGCGACATCGCTGCCGCGCATCGAGACAAGAGGCTCGTAGCTGGCGCAGCCGACGATGACGGTCAGCAACGATGCCAGAAGGATGGTGACGGTTTTCTTCATGATGGCCGGTACGCTTGCCAAGGTGCTCTTGAAACGACTGCCGAAGGCAAAAACATCCTTCGAGCAGACGTCGATGCAGCGGCCGCAATTGGTGCAGTTGGCTTCCAGAATCAGTGGCGGTGTACCGCCGATGGCTTTCAGTGCCGGCCGGATGACCTGTGGTTCGGGACAGACGGCAAAACAATCCATGCAGTCGTTGCAGGCGGCGCGTGCCGGCAACCTGATTCGTGCTACCGAGAACTTGCCGATCAGGCTGTAGAAGGCGCCGACCGGACACAGGTGCCCGCACCAGCCGTGACGCATGACGAACAGGTCGAAAAGGAACACGGCCAGCAACACCGCCCAGGCCAGACCGAGACCGAAGATCAGCCCGCGATGCATCATCGACACCGGATTGATCATCTCCCAGGCAATGCTGCCCGTCACGGCAGCCGCTACCAGCGTCATGCCGAGCATCCAGTAGCGCGTCGGACGACTGATGTGAGCGCTGCCCTTTATGCCAAGCCGGACGCGCAGCCAGTGAGCGACATCGGTCAACAGATTGACCGGGCAGACCCAGGCGCAATAGCTGCGTCCGCCGACCAGCAGGTAGAACAGCAGCACGATCGCCGCGCCGGTGAGCGCCAGCTTCTCCGGCACCTGTCGCGCCAGCATCGACTGCAGAATGATGTAGGGATCGGTCAGCGGCAGGAAGTTGAGCGTGTAGCTGAAATTGAGGTTGCCCTTGACGATCCACAGACCGAACCACGGGCCGATGAGAAACAGCAAGAGAATGCCGATCTGGCTGCCGCGACGCAGGATCAGCCATTTGTGCGCGGCCAGCCAGCCCTTCGCGGCAATGGCTTCGGCGCCGGGACGCAAGGCCGGTTTTGCCAACGCACTCATAGCTGGTTCCCCTGCTTCGCCTTGGGCAAGGAGACAGGCCCGGGAGAAGTCGGCGCTGGCGAGACGGCGCCGGGACTCCCCGAGAGACCCTTGCCGCTTTCATACTTCATGCCCTCGGGCATGTTGTACTTGTGCTCGACGTCCGGCGCCACCAGACTGCCGCCGGCCTTTTCCTTCTCGACCCATCCCAGGCGGTAATGCGAACTCAACTGGCCCTTGGCCATATAGAGCGGCAACACCTTGATCGAGGCCACCTCGGTGGGACAGGCCTTCTCGCACTTTCCGCATCCGGTGCAATGATCGGAATGCACCGCCGGAATGAACAGCGTGTGCCTGCCGGTACGCGCATTGGTTTGCGGTTCGAGCGTGATCGCCTTGTCGATCACCGGGCAGACGCGGTAACAGATGTCGCAGCGCAAACCGAGGAAGTTCAGGCAGGTCTCGTGGTCGACCAGCACCGCCAGGCCCATTTTCGACTTGTTGATGTCTTTCAGCGAGTGATCCAGCGCCCCGGTCGGGCAGGCTTTCACGCATGGAATGTCCTCGCACATCTCGCAGGGCAGCTGGCGCGCGACGAAGTAAGGCGTGCCGGTCGACAGAGGCTCTTCCGGCTTGGCCAGATGCAGGATGTTGAACGGACAGTCGCGCACGCACATCCCGCAGCGAATACAGGCGGCGGAAAAATCCGCTTCCCGCAGCGCGCCGGGCGGCCGTATTGCTGCCGGCGGCACGGCCTTGGCATGCTGCGCATACAGTCCGACCCCGAGCCCCAGCAGGCCGACGCCGCAGGCCATGCGTGCGGTATCTGCGAGGAACTGGCGACGGGCCGCGGCACTGGGCTTGTTCTCGTTGTCCATGGTCACTGGATGGGGAGCGCACGCAGGGTGCGGGCCCCGGTTTCTCCAGCTTGTCAGATCAGGCCTTGACCACCCTGGCCGCGCACTTCTTGAAATCCGTT
>JAPLRA010000011.1 GCA_026399445.1 Sulfuritalea sp. | reverse complement strand
CAGCCGGTCGATTACGGCGGCGTCGGCACCATGTCGAAGTCGAAGCGCAACGGCGTCGATCCGCAATCGCTGATCGAAGAATTCGGCGCCGACACGGCGCGCTTCTTCATGATGTTCGCCTCGCCTCCGGAACAGACCCTGGAGTGGTCGGATTCCGGCGTCGAGGGCGCCTACCGCTTCCTGCGCCGCGTCTGGGCCTTCGCTCACGCCTCGCACGCGGCGATCTCGGCCAAGGCAACGATGCCGGCCAAGCTGCCGGAACAGCTCGCCGCGGTGCGTCGCGAAATCCACCTGTTGCTGAAGCAGGCCAATTACGACCTCGGCAAGTTCCAGTTCAACACTGTCGCCTCGGCCGCAATGAAAATGCTCAACAGCCTGGAGAAAGCCCCCAGTGAGGCAGGTGCGGGAAACGGCCGCGACGCCGTGGTCGCCGAATGCTTCGGCATCCTGCTGCGCGTGCTCTCGCCGATCACGCCGCACATCTGCCACGCCTTGTGGATCGAGCTCGGCTACGGTGCCGACATCCTTGCCGCACCCTGGCCCGAGCCGCTCGCCGAAGCCCTGGTGCAGGACGAGGAAGAGCTGGTATTGCAGGTCAACGGCAAGCACCGCGGCAACATCCGGGTGAAAGTCGGCGCTGACAGGACGGCGATCGAAGCCGTCGCGCTCGCCTCCGAAGCCGCGCAGAAGTTCATGGAAGGCAAAGCGGCGAAGAAGGTCGTCGTCGTTCCAGGTCGCCTGGTCAACATCGTAGTCTGAGGAGTTCGCATGCGCGCCGCCAAACTATCCGTCATCCTGCTGCTGGTCAGCCTGCTCGCCGCATGCGGCTTCAAGCTGCGCGGCAGCGCCGAGCTGCCGGGCTACAAACTGCCGTTCTCTACCATCGCCCTCACGCTGGCGCCGACGTCCGAGTTCTATGCCCTGCTCAAGCGCAACATCGAGGCCTCGTCACCGGGCACGCGCGTGGTAGACGCCAAGGAGCGCAGCTTCACCTTCAAGGTCCACGCCAACGTCGCCGCGGCGACCCCGGCCGCGCAGGTCAAATACACCGACGTGCGCCCTGAGGTCGTGGCCACCGAGTACATCGCACCGAGCACCATCGTCCTGCGTCGCGACATCACCTCCAGCGACGACCCGGTGCTGTCCAAGGAATCCGAGGAAGCCCTCCTCCAGCGCGACATGCAGAGCGACCTGGTGCAGCAGTTGATGCGCCGGCTGGCGGCAGCGAAACTGAAACCGGTGAAAGTCGACGGGGAGTAGGCGCCGTGCTCCTGCGCCCGGAGCAACTTTCCGCTCATCTCGACAAGCCGCTTGCGCCGCTGTACCTGCTGCACGGCGACGAGCCCCTGCTGGTAATCGAAGCCGGCGATGCGATTCGCGCCGCCGCGCGCAAACAGGGCTTCGAGGAGCGCGAAGTCATTATCGTCGGCACCAGCTTCAAGTGGGACGACCTCTTCATGGCCGCCGGCAACATGTCGCTGTTCGGCGGCAGCAAGCTGGTCGATCTGCGCATCCCGTCCGGCAAGCCGGGGCGCGAGGGCAGCGAGGCGCTGCAGCGCTACATCTCGACGCTGGGCCCCGGCATCGTCACCCTGATCACCCTGCCCGAACTCGACTGGCAGGCGAAGAAGGCGGTCTGGGTCACCGCGCTGTCGAATGCCGGAATCGCCATCGAATGCAATGCGCCGCCACCGGCCCGTCTGCCGCAATGGATCGCCGAGCGCATGGCGCGCCAGCAGCAGAGCGCACCGCGCGCCGCACTGGACTTCATCGCCACCCAGCAAAAGAGCCCCGGCCTGGAGCTGATTGCCGCCGAAATCCTCATCACCGACGGCCAGGCCCAGGCCGGT
>JAPLRA010000404.1 GCA_026399445.1 Sulfuritalea sp. | reverse complement strand
TGGGAAAAGGCCGAAGGCTGGAACGTCAAGCAGCAGGATGGTTCGCTCAAGTCCGCCCTGCTGGCCTATGGCTTCGATGTCGATCCGCAGGCCGCGATCGAGCGCATGACCAACGGTGAAATTGAAACCCTGGTGCTGCACGAGGAAGGCGAGCTTGCCGCCGGACGTCTGCTGGGCAATGGCTGGTCGGCGAAGCTCGACGGCTTCAGTGGCAAGCGCGCCGAACTGCTGGCGCGCGCGGTGCGCGACAACCTGGCAGATTGCCTGGTGACGGTGCCGAGCCTTTTGCAACGAGGCGCCGACGACTCGTTGCATTTCTGGTTCTCGACCTTCGACGGCCTGCGCCGCGAACTGCGCTCTGCGTACCTGGGATTCCGCTTCGCGGGCAGGCAACGGCGATTCTGGCGGCCGCCGAGGCCGGCCGCGCCCATTTCGCGGCGCTCGGTTTGCGCCTGCTTGAAATGGACGAGAGCGCCATCGAGGCGCTCGCCCACGAGGCTGGCACGATCGCGCTTTAGGCGGCTGTGCGGGCAGCCGGTTACTCCTTGATGGCTTCGACGGCGATGGTCAGGGTGATTTCGTCGCTGACGGCTGGTGCGAACTTGCCCATGTTGAATTCCGAACGCTTGACCTTGGCCGAGGCGTTGGCGCCGATCGCATCCTTCTTCAGCATCGGGTGCGGCATGGAATGGAAGTGGGTAACGGTCAGGGTGACCGGCTTCGTCACACCCTTGATGGTCAGATCGCCCTCGACGGCCACCGGCTTGTCGCCATCGAATTTGACTTTGCTCGACTTGAAGGTGATGACCGGGTACTTGGCGGTGTCAAAAAAGTCGGGGCCCTGGATGTGCCCGTTGAACAGGGCGAGGCCGGTGTTAACCGAGGTGGTGTCGATGGTCACATCCACCGATCCGGTATGTGCGGCGCGGTCCAGCACGATCTTGCCGCTGGTCTTGTCGAAGCGGTGCTGCTGGTTGGAATAGCCGAAGTGGGTGTATTCGAAGCGCGGCGCGGTATGGCCGGCGTCGATGTTGAAGGTTTCGGGAGCGGCGATGGCGGCGGCCGAGAAGGCCGAGAGCGCGACTACGAGAGCGATTGTTTTCATGGGTTTTCTCCTGTGGGGTGGGGGGCTTACTTCGCGCTGGCGGCCGCGGCTGCTATGGCCACCAGACGGAACTTGATTTGAACTTCGTTGGCGACGGTGCCGAAGTCGGCCCACATCCCTTCGCCGATGGCGTAGTCGGCGCGCTTGAGCACCAGGCTGCCTTCGAAGCTGGCGCTGTTGCCTTCCTGGCGTAGTGTGACGGGCGTGATCAGATCCAGCGTCCTGCCCTTGATGCTCATCTTGCCGGCGACTTCGTAGCGGTTGTTGCCCAGCGGCTTGACCGATGTGGCGGTGAACTTCGCGATCGGAAAGGCCTTGGTATCGAACCAGGCCTTGGTCGCTACTTCGTCGTTGGCATCCTTGGAACCGGCATCGATGCTGGCCAGGTCGATTTCAAACTCGGCCTTGGCCGCCGCCGGCTTCGCTGGGTCGAACGCGATCTTGCCGCGGAAGCTCTTGAACTGGCCTTCGACCGGCACGTTCATCTGCTTCGAGACGAACGAGAGCGCGCTCTTGTTGGCCTGGAACTGGTTGAATTCGACGGCGCAGGCAGGCAGCGTCGTCGCCATAACGCAAAGAGCGAGGCCGTGTTGCCAGAGTTTCATTTCATTTCTCCAAGATTGGTTTTTCCGGCAAGCGGCAGCATGCGTGAAAGCACGTCGTCGCGGTCAACAAAGTGGTGCTTGAGCGCCGCGCCGAGATGGGCAACGACCAGCGCCGCCATGCTGAAGTTGAGCAGTTCGTGAACCTCCTGCAGCAGGTCGCCCAGTTCCTTGTTCTTTCCCAGCAGGTCCGGCAGCGGCAGAACGCCGAACCAGACGGTCTGAAAGCCTTTGGCCGAACTCATCAGCCAGCCGGAAAGCGGCACGGCAAACATCAGCAGGTAAAGCAGCACATGCGTTGCCTCCGCCACCTTGCGTTGCCAGGCCGGCATGGCGGCGGGCAGTTCGGGCGCGCGATGCGAGAAGCGCCAAGCGAGGCGCAGGACGACGCACAGGAAGATCGTCACGCCGGCCCACTTGTGCCAGGAGTAGAGCTTGAGTTTTTGCGGCGAAAGCGGCAGCTCGTGCATGTACAGGCCGAGCGCAAAGGTCCCGACGATGGCGAAGGCGATCAGCCAGTGCAGGCCGATGGCGACGCCGGTATAGCGTGTGGTGGAACCGAGACTCATTGTGTGGCGGCTGGTGATGGACAAGAAACGCACTGTACACGCCCTATCGATCCGGGCAAAGGCGAGTGGTCACAATTGATTGGTGCAAGCTTTGCAACAATGCGTGCCGGCTCGCCATTTCCCTATAATCGGTGCATGCCACGCTTTGCAGCGAATCTTTCCTTCCTGTTCACCGAGCGACCCTTTCTCGAACGCTTCGCCGCGGCACGCGCGGCCGGTTTCGCTGCCGTCGAGTTCCATTTTCCGTATGAGCATGACCGCGCGGCGCTCGCCGAGGTAGTGCTTACTTCGGGACTGGAGGTTGTCCTGTTCAACCTGCCGGCCGGCGATTGGGCGGCCGGCGACCGAGGCATGGCCTGTCATCCGCGGCGCATTGCGGAATTTCAGGACGGTGTCGGACTGGCCATCGAATATGCCCGGCTGATGGGTTGCGTCCGTCTCAATTGTCTGGCCGGCATTGCGCCGGGCGACATTGCTCACGACAAGGCGCGCGAAACTCTGGTCGAGAACCTGCGCTTTGCCGCCGCCGTCCAAGCGCGCCGGCATTGAACTCGTGCTTGAGCCGCTCAACACGCGCGACACACCGGGTTTCTTTGTCGCCACTACACGCGCCGGGCTGGCGTTGATCGATGCGGTAGGCAGCGACAATCTGCATCTGCAGTACGATATCTACCACGCTCAGGTGATGGAGGGCGATCTGGCGCGCACCCTGCAGGAGCGTCTGCCGCAGATCGGCCACATCCAGCTGGCGGATAATCCGGGGCGGCATGAACCGGGGACGGGCGAAATCAATTTCCCTTTTCTGCTGCAGCATCTCGATGCCATCGGCTACACGGGATGGGTCGGTTGCGAATACAAGCCGAGCGGTCGCAGCGAGGACAGCTTCGGCTGGCTGGCGCCGTGGCGGTGAGCTATGCGCGGCAGCGGGCCGCGTTGCGCGGCCTGTTCGACGCGGCGGTTGCCGCCGCCGATCCGGCGCGCTGTTTGCCAGCCTGGTTGCCGGAGCCGGCCCGCGGTCGCACGGTAATAGTCGGCGCTGGCAAGGCGGCGGCCGCGATGGCCCGCGCCGTCGAAGACCATTGGCGCGGCGATCCTGAAAAGCTCTCCGGCCTTGTCGTCACGCGCTATGGGCACGGCATGCCTACCCGGCGCATCGAGGTAGTCGAAGCTTCGCATCCGACGCCCGACGCCGCCGGGCAAATGGCGGCGGCGCGCATTCTCGATGCGGTACGCGGCCTGACGCCCGACGATCTGGTGCTGGTGCTGCTCTCCGGCGGCGGGTCGGCCCTGCTGGCCGCACCGATGGCCGGCATCACGCTGGAGCAGAAGCGTGCCGTGACCAAAGCCTTGCTCACCAGCGGCGCCAGCATCGGCGAGATCAACTGCGTCAGGAAGCATCTGTCGGCCATCAAGGGTGGCCGTCTGGCGCTTGCCGCGGCGCCAGCGCGAGTGGTGACGCTGGCGATTTCCGACGTGCCCGGTGACGACCTGTCGACCATTGCCTCCGGCCCCACGGTGCCCGATCCGACGCGTTGTGCCGATGCGCTGGAGATCGTCAAGCGTTACGGCATTGAATTGCCCGCCGCCGCGCGCCAGGCGCTGCTGACGGGTGCGGCCGAAACACCGAAAGATGACAACGCAGGCTTCCTGCGCTGCGAGTCGCACATCATCGCCACGGCGCAAGGCTCCCTGGCGGCTGCGGCGACCGCCGCGCGCGCCTTGGGCTTCGCGCCGCTGGTGCTGGGCGACGCCATCGAGGGCGAGGCGCGCGAGGCGGCGCGGGTGCTCGGCGGCATCGCGCTGTCCGCCGCCGCGCATGGCGTGCCCCTGGCGGCGCCCTGTGTGCTGCTCTCGGGCGGCGAGACCACGGTCACCGTACGTGGCAGCGGGCGCGGCGGACGCAATGGCGAATTCCTGCTCGGCCTGGCGCTCGCACTCGGCGGGAATGCCCGCATTTCCGCCATTGCCTGCGACACGGATGGCATCGACGGTTCGGAAGACAATGCCGGCGCGCTGCTGCTGCCCGATACCGTGGCGCGAGCCGCTGCCGCAGGAATTGATTTGCGTGCGCGACTGGTCGAGAATGATGCCTACAATGTGTTTGCGGCCTTGGGCGATCTGGTCGTCACCGGGCCGACACGCACCAATGTGAATGACTTCAGGGCGATCCTGATCGAAGCGCCGGACAGTCCGGCGGAGGACGAACAATGAGCCAGAGCGAACAGACGGTCGATAGGGCGACGGACCTCGCCAACCCTGACCGCGCCGTCTTGCTGGCCGAACTGGCGCGTGTGCTGCCGGCAGAGGCGCTGCTGTTTGCGGACGAGGACTTGAAGCCTTACGAATGCGATGGGCTCACGGCCTACCGCTGCCTGCCCTGGGCCGTGGTCTTGCCGCAGAATGATCAACAAGTCGTGGCCGCGCTGAAAGTCTGTCATGCGCGGCGGGTGCCGGTGGTCGCACGCGGCGCCGGCACCGGTCTTTCCGGAGGCGCGACGCCGGTGGTGCAGGGCGTGGTGTTGTCGCTCGCCAAATTCATGCGCATTCTGGAGATCGATCCGCTGGCCCGCCTGGCGCGGGTGCAGCCCGGCGTGCGCAACCTCGCCATCTCCGAAGCGGCGGCGCCTCATGGCCTCTACTACGCACCGGACCCGAGTTCGCAGATCGCCTGCACCATCGGTGGCAACATCGCCGAGAATGCCGGCGGCGTGCATTGCCTGAAGTACGGGCTGACCTTGCACAACGTGCTGAAGCTGCGCGTGGCGCTGATGAGCGGCGAGGTCATCGAGATCGGCTCGCACGCCCTGGACGAACCCGGTTACGACCTGCTGGCGCTGATGATCGGCTCCGAAGGCATGCTCGGCGTGGTGCTGGAGGCCACGGTGAAGCTGACGCCGAAGCCGCGTACTGCCCAGGTGGTGATGGCCAGCTTTGACAGCGTGATCGACGCCGGCAATGCGGTGGCGGCGATCATCGCCGCCGGAATCATTCCCGCCGGCCTGGAAATGATGGACAAGCTCGCCACGGCCGCCGTCGAGGATTTCGTCCACGCCGGCTACGATCTGAGCGCGGCGGCGATCCTGCTCGCCGAATCCGACGGCACGGCTGAAGAAGTCGCCGAGGAAATCGCCACCATGTCGACGCTCCTCGAAAGCAGCGGCGCCCGCGAGTTGCGCATTTCGCAAAACGAGGCGGAGCGGCTCAAATTCTGGGCGGGTCGCAAGGCGGCCTTTCCGGCGGTGGGCCGCATTACCCCTGACTATCTGTGCATGGACGGCACCATTCCACGCAAGCATCTGTCGCATGTATTGACGCGCATTGCCGAACTCTCGGCGGAGTATTACCTGCGCTGCGCCAACGTGTTCCATGCCGGGGATGGCAATCTGCATCCGCTGATCATGTTCGATGCGCGCATCCCGGGTGAGACGGAGCGCGCCATCGCCTTTGGCGCAAAAATTCTCGAGCTGTCGGTCGACGTCGGTGGCACCATCACCGGCGAACATGGCGTCGGCATCGAAAAGGTGCAACAGATGTGCGTGCAGTTTTCCCGCGAGGAACTCGATGCCTTCCACGCCGTCAAGGCCGCGTTCGATCCTTTGACGCTGCTCAATCCGGGCAAGGCCGTGCCCTATCCGCGCCACTGTTCCGAGTATCGCCTGACCGGGAGCGCAAGATGAGCGACCCGATCGAAACGTTTCGCGCGCGCATACTCGAACGCAAGCCTCTGCGCCTCAAGGGCGGCGGCGGCAAGGATTTCTACGGCGGGCCGCTGGTCGGCGAGGTGCTTGATACGCGAGGCTACAGCGGCATCGTCGGCTATGAGCCGACCGAACTGGTGATCACCGCGCGCTGCGGCACGCCGCTGGCCGAGATAGAGTCGGCGCTGGCGACACGGCGGCAAGTGCTTGCCTGCGAGCCGCCGCACTTCGGTGATGCCACTGTCGGCGGCGCCGTCGCCGCCGGGCTGTCGGGGCCGCGCCGCGCAGTGGCTGGTAGTTTGCGCGACTACGTGCTCGGCGTGAAGCTGATGGATGGCGAAGGCCGCGAACTGAGTTTCGGCGGCCAGGTGATGAAGAACGTCGCCGGTTTCGATGTCTCGCGCCTGATCACCGGCAGCCTTGGTACGTTGGGCCTGATTCTCGAAGTTTCGCTCAAGGTGATGCCGCAGCCGGTAGCGGTGGCCACACTGCGTTTCGATCTGCCGCAAGGCAAAGCACTGGACGCCATGAACCGCTGGGCCGGCCAGCCCGTGCCGCTGGCCGCAACCTGCTGGCAGGACGGCGTGCTGACGCTGCGACTGTCGGGCGCGCAGGCTGCGGTCAGCTGATCGAATGGGGCGGGGCGCAGCGCTGGCTGCGCGGCGCCGTCGATGCTGCGCATCTGCGTGAAATCGCAGCGAAGGCGGGAGGACATGCGACCCTGTTTCGCGGTGGCCATATGGAACAACGGGCAGGCGGCGTGTTCGCGCCGCTGTCGCCGGCATTGATGGAAGTGCATCGACGTCTCAAGCAAAGCTTCGATCCGTATGGCGTGTTCAATCCCGGCCGCCTGTATCCCGAGCTCTGAGCATGGAAACCCATCTCGCCGATTTCATCAAGCACACCACCGCGGGCCGCGAGGCCGAGGAGATCCTGCGCCGCTGCGTGCATTGCGGTTTCTGCACCGCGACGTGTCCGACCTACCAGCTGCTGGGTGACGAACTCGACGGACCGCGCGGCCGTATCTATCTCATCAAGCAGGTGCTGGAAGGCGTCGAGCCTACCGAAAAGACCCGTCTGCATCTTGATCGCTGCCTTTCCTGCCGTTCCTGCGAAACCACCTGTCCTTCGGGCGTGCAGTACACGCGCCTGCTCGACATCGGCCGCGAAGTAGTGGAAAGGAAAGTGCCGCGCACTGGAAGTGATGCCTTCATGCGCGGGGCGCTCAGGAATCTCATACCGAGGTCGACGCTGTTCGGTGCGGCGATGAAAATGGGACAGGCGGTGCGACTCCTCCTGCCGGGAGTGCTGCGCGCCAAGGTGCCGCCGCTGTCTTCCGCCGGCCCGTCACCTCGGCGGAGTCATGCGCGGAAGATGATCGCGCTGGCCGGCTGCGTACAGCCCTCGATGTATCCGAACATCAACGGCGCAACCGCGCGGGTGCTGGATCGGCTCGGCATCGAGATGGTCGAGCCGGCCGGTGCGGGGTGTTGCGGTGCGGTGCGGGCACACCTCAACGCCACAGAAGGCGCGCGCGACGACGCCCGGCGCAACATCGATGTCTGGTGGCCGTTGCTCGAAGGAGGCGCGGAATGGCTGGTGATGACGGCCTCCGGCTGCGGTTCGCACGTACTCGAATATGCCCATCTGTTGCAGGATGATCCCGATTACGCGCTGAAGGCGGCGCGGGTGGTGCTGGCGACGCGTGACATCAGCGAGGTCATCACGGTGGAAGCGGCGGGCCTCGCGCCCCTGCTGCAGGCCTGCAAGCCCCTGCCGGAATCACAGCGCGTGCTGGCGTTCCACAGCCCCTGCAGCCTGCAGCATGGGCTCAAGATCCGCGGCACGGTGGAATCCCTGCTGAGTGCGGCAGGCTACACGCTGACCGCGGTGGCCGACTCGCATCTTTGCTGCGGCTCGGCGGGAACCTACTCGGTCTTGCAACCGGCGCTTTCACAACGTTTGCTGGACAATAAGCTCGGTGCGCTGAGCGCCGGCGGGCCGGCCGCGATCGCCAGCGCAAACGTGGGTTGCATCGGGCACATGCAGGGCGCCACGGATTTGCCGGTGACGCACTGGATTGAAGTGCTCGACGAGCGGCTGT
>JAPLRA010000293.1 GCA_026399445.1 Sulfuritalea sp. | reverse complement strand
CAACGCCGTGCTGACCGCCGGCAGCGCCCCGGAAGCGGGTGCCTGGAAGGCCGATTGACGGCAGCCAGAGAGCGAATCGCTAGGTTATCAGCCCCGGCCCCATCAAGGTGGCCGGGGCTTCCTTTTGGGCACGGCACGGGTGCGCTGGCGGTCCGGCCGCGCTTGCGGCCTGCCCTTGCCCTCCAGCACCTGTGACCTGCCGCGGTTTGGAGGGCGAGCATAGGGGCGGTTCGGACGACCCGACGCGCTGCCGCCCCCTGCCACATCATTCCCATCCCCACGTACCACGATGTTGCCTGCGGTGTAATCGATGCTCGGCACGCCATTCACACTGACCTTGAACTCGCGCAGCAAGGCCTGTATCTGCGGCGTATCGGGCAGGGTTTGCAGCAGGCTGTCGAAGTCGTTCATGCCGGTCCAGCCACTGCGGATCAGCCCCATGCCGGCGTACTTGTCGATATCGAGCAGATCACCCAGCCCCGCCACCGGGTCGGCTTCTATCCGGTGTTGCAGTTCTCGGGTCAGCAGACTCGTGTCGGTGGTCTCCCTACCCTGTTCGTCGGTAACGGTTTGCACCCGGTCGAGCAAGGGTTGCAGCCGGGTCTGCAGCACCAGGCTGCGCCAGGCCGATTCGCGCAAGCTTGCATAGGCGGCGTAAAGCGGGGTGATCTGCGCGTCGTTGAGCGATATGCCCACCACCGGCCGGCCATCATGGGCCAGGTTCAGGTGGTAGGCACTGCCGCCGTAATACACGCTCATGCCTTCAGTGGCGCCACGGGTTTCGCTGCTGGCCCCCGGTGCGTTGTAGAAGTACTCGCCGTTGAAGGCTTCGGCGACATGGATGACGCGATTGACCTCGGCGATCTTGGCCCGGTAGGCAGCGTCGAGCTGCGGGTCGTCGGCATTGCGAATGCGTCCGGCGGTGATCGGCGTGGCGTTAGCCGGCGTGGTCGGGTCGACCCGATGCCGGCTGCGCGAGTCGCGTCCCAGCGCAAGGTATTCCACGGCGTAGCCGTTGGCGCGATCGTCCAGGGTCTTCGCCATGCCGCTGGTGTCGGCCCAGGCCACCAGCACGTCGTCCAGCAGCGCCTGCTGCTCGCTGCGCGTCGTGGCGGCATCGAAACGGGCCACGGCGGCCGTCAGCGCCGCGGCCTGCGGCGTGCCCAGGCTCATGGCGTCCCACAGGCTCCTGACCTTGCCGCTGCCCTTGAGGTTGGGCAGGGCACCGAGGGCGAGGGCATCGACCGTCACGGCCTGCGTCGGTTTGGTATCGACGGGGTTCAGCTCGAACTGCATTTCGCCGATCTGGCCGCTGCTGCCGTCTTGCTTGGTATAGGTGCCGCTGCGCAGTTGGTACGTGGTTCCGCCAAAGATCTTGAAGTCGTTGGTCGCCGTGGTGTTGAAGGCGACGATGCCGTGGTCTGCGGGACGGCTCAGTTCGTCGGCCTGGGTCTGCCCGTCGTTGTTCCGGTCTTGCCAGAGCCGCAGGTCGTTCCAGGCGGCATCCGTTGCAT
>JAPLRA010000028.1 GCA_026399445.1 Sulfuritalea sp. | reverse complement strand
CGCCGCGCTGAGCACCCACGCCCTGCTGCAGACCTACGCGCCGGCCTCGGTCACCACCGACGGCCGCGGAAACATCCTCTACGTGCATGGTGACACCGGCCGCTACCTGCGTCCGGCTCCCGGCCCGGTGAGCAACAACGTGGTCGAGATGGCGCGCGAAGGCCTGCAGCTCGAACTGCGTCTCGCCATCAACAACGCCGCCTCAGCCGCCGAGCCGGCACTGAACAAGGAAGTTGCGGTGAAGACCAATGGCGGCTTCTCGACGGTGCGCTTCAGCGTGCGCGCCTTGCCGCGCGACAAGAGCGGCGAGCCACTGCTGCTGGTCAGCTTCGAGGACGTGGCCGAGGCCGGAAAACTCGCCGGACAACCCGCTGACACAGCCAAACCCGCAGGCAAACCCGCCCGCGGCAAACGCAGCGCCGCCCAATCCACCCAATCCGCCGAGGCCGCGCGCATCCAAGAACTGGAACACGAACTGGCCTATGCCAAGGAGAACCTGCAAGCCACCAGCGAAGAGCAGCAGGCCTCCAACGAGGAACTCAAATCCACCAACGAGGAATTGCAATCCACCAATGAAGAACTTCAGTCCTCCAACGAAGAACTGGAAACCTCCAAGGAAGAACTTCAATCGCTGAATGAAGAAACGGTCACGGTGAACTCCGAACTGAATGCCAGGATCGACCAGCTGACCGGCATCCAGAACGACATGAAGAACCTGCTCGACAGCATCGGCACCGGCACGCTGTTCCTCGATCACCAACTGACGATCCGGCGCTACACGCCGGCGGCGGTGAAGGTGTACCGGCTGATCGGGAGCGACGTCGGTCGGCCCTTGAGCGACATCACCTCCAACCTTGACGGCGCCGACACAGCGACCGGCCGCGCATCCAGCCCTACCGCACGCTGGACAACGTGATCGAAGGGGTGGTGCTGACCTTCACCCCGGTGACCGAGTTCAAGCTCGCCAGCGAGGCCGCGCAGCGCGCGTCGACAGAACTGGCGACGGTGCAGGCGAGCACGCAACTGGCGCGGGAACTGGCCGAAGGCATCGTCAATACCGTCGTCGAACCGCTGCTGGTGCTCGACGGCGGCTTGCAGGTGGTCTCCGCCAGCCGGTCGTTCTACCAGCACTTCCAGGTTGTGGCAGAGCAAACCGTGGGCCGCAAGATCTACGACCTGGGCAGCGGCCAGTGGAACATCCCGGCCTTGCGCGAGCTGCTGGAAAACATCCTGCCGCAGAATCAGGTGATGGACGACTACGTGGTCGAACACAACTTCCCCGGCCTCGGACCACGGCGCATGGCGCTGAATGCTCGGCGGATTGTGACGGCGCTGGGGAATACGGAATTGATTCTGCTGGCGATGGTGAACATCGCTCCCAGCAGTGCAATCACCTGACTTGCCCCCTCCCCTTCAAGGGGAAGGTCGCACGCGACGTTTGCGATTGGGGGGTTGGGGAGGGGATGGGGATGGGCGCCCCGGCCTCCCCCTCTCCGATTTCATGCTACTCTTTGTGTTACGTTGTAATACAACAAGGAGGCGATGATGCAAAGCACCCTGACCGTACGACTATCAGAGCAAGAGGCGCAACGCCTTGAAGCCCTCTGCGAGATAACAGGAAAATCCCGCAGCGAAGTGGTGCGCGACTCGCTGCGAGCCTACCGTCTGCGCGAGGCCTTGCGCCACAGTCAGGCCCGGTTGGGCCCGGCGGCGCGTGCTGTGGGCTGGCTGACAGAGGATGACGTCCTGAATGATGTGTCATGAAGGTCTTTCTGGACACCAACGTCTGGCTGTCCGCGGCAATATTCCCCGGCCTGTGCGAGTCGCTGGTCATGGCATGCGCCGAGCGTGACTGGCTCTTTACCAGCCCTCTGGTGCAGCAGGAAGCGCATCAGGTGCTGGCACGCAAGTTCCCGCTCCAGACCGATGCGTCGGCCCTGTTCGACATTTCGTGGAGCGAGGCACAGTGCATTACCGATGTGCCCGATCCCGTCGACGACAACGATGCCCGCCTGGTCGCTGCGGCCGTCGCCGCCGGCGCCGAACTTTTTGTGACCGGCGACAAACGCGTACTGGAATGGGCTGCCTCGGGCACGATGCGGATCGTCTCGCCACGTCAGGCCTGGATCATCCTGTTCGAGCCGCAGCTGAATCACTGATGGCTCGGAGAAACCCGGGTGTAGCATGAGATTCAACAACAAGGAGATTGCGCCATGACCCAATTTGATCGCATCACCATTCATCCCGAAATTGTCAATGGCCAACCAACTATTCGCGGTATGCGGTTAACCGTGCGGCGTGTTGTCGCAGCGGTGGCGCTCTATCCAAATCGGGACGAGCTACTCAAGGAGTTTCCCGAACTCGACGCCGAGGATGTGCGGCAGGCTCTTGAGTTCGCCGCCAGCAACCTTGACGACCACCTGTTGTCTCTTGACGCGGCATGATCAAGATAGTGCTCGATCAGGGATTGCCGCGTTCGGCGGCCGAGTTGTTGAGACAGCAGGGGTGGGATGCGCTTCACGTTGGCGATGTTGGCTTGGCAGCGGCCAGCGATCAGACCATTCTCAATCAGGCCGAGCAGCAGGGCCGCACCGTTGTTACCCTTGATGCGGACTTTCACGCCTTGCTCGCCGTGAGCGGTGCGAGTGCGCCATCCGTCGTGCGCCTGCGTATCGAAGGACTCAAAGGCAGCGAGCTTGCTGCTCTGCTGGTTCGCGTTTGGGATCGTGCCGGCGTCGCCCTGGCGCGCGGCGCCATTGCAACCGTGATGCCGACCAGTATTCGCATCAAGGATCTACCAATCGGTCAGAAACTGAGGCAGGACTAATGTCAG
>JAPLRA010000212.1 GCA_026399445.1 Sulfuritalea sp. | reverse complement strand
GCGAACTGGTGATCACCAACCTCGGACGCTGGGGATTTCCGGTGATCCGCTATCGCACCGGCGACCTGGTGCGGATGAACCTCGATCGCTGCGACTGCGGACGCACCTTCCTGCGTTTCGAAGGCGGCATCCTGGGGCGCGCCGACGACATGGTAACGGTGCGCGGCGTCAACGTCTTTCCCGCCGCCGTGGAAAACATCATCCGCAAGTTTGCCGAGGTCGATGAATTCCGCATCACCGTGAACAAGGTCAGGCAGATGGACGAAATGGACATCGAAGTGGAGCTGTGCGAAGGCGCCGACCCCGCGGTCATCCATGAGATCGCCATCAAGCTCGATGGCATGTTGGCCTTTCGCCCGCGCGTTCATCACGTTGCGAGAAATGTTCTGCCGCGTTTCGAGATAAAATCCCTTTGCCCATTCCGGTTGTTCATTGAAGCACGCTGACGAAACCATGCCCCCTGCCCAAGCGCCCAAGACCAAGACGGAAATCAACTTCGGCCTGCTGCCGGACCTCGTCGGCTACCAGTTGCGCATGGCGCAAATCGCCCTGTTCCGCGATTTTGCCCAGGGACCCGGAGGGCTCGACGTCACGCCCGGCCTGTTCGGCGTGCTGGTGATCATCGAAGCCAACCCCGACCTGAAGCAGAGTGAACTGGCCCGCGCCACCCACCTCGATCGCTCGACGGTGGTAACCGTCATCGACAATCTGGAGCGGCGCGGCCTGGTCGACCGGCGCGCATCGCCGCATGACCGGCGCTCAAATGCGCTGCGATTGACCGCCGAGGGCACCGCCCTGCTACGCAGGCTGAAGCGCGAAGTAACCCAGCACGAGAAGCGCTTGCTGAAGAACTTCAGCGCAACCGAACGGCAGTCGCTGTTCAAGCTTCTGCAAAAAGTCTTTCCCGAACACCGCTGAAGCCCAACCGGCTCCGCGCCGGCCTCGAGAGCGCTTTCGCCGCTTCAACGTGAGGCAACTCATTCGGAGCGCCTAGTGATATCCGAGCAAAGCGAGCAAACCAGTAGCCTCCCCGTGAGGGGAGGATGGGAGGGGCGGGCCTTCAATTCGCTTTTTGCGTGTTTCATTTTCGGCGGGTGGCGCTCGGCGCCATGACCATTAGATGGACATCCAACAATTGGTATAGTATATTAACCATCATTGCCGAATTGACTTGATGGAGGCTGGGGGATGAGCGTCAGAAACAGGATCGATCTCTTGTGCGCACGCATGCACGATGCGCCGCAGTACCCAACCCAGGGCGCCGTGCTCTTCGTCGATCTGGAGCGCCGCGAAACCCGCAGCAAGTACCTGCCCGCGGACATCATGCGCAGCTTCCTCGGCGGCCGCGGCGCCAACATGGTGCTGCTCTACAACCTGCTGGACGAGGAAAAGGACGCGCTCGATCCCGAGGTTCCGCTGATCTTCGGCGCGGGCACCCTGACCGGCAGCATGCCCTCCGCTACACGCGGCAACTTCACCAGCCGTTCGCCCGACAGCTACGCTTTTCTCGACGCCAGTGCGGGAGATTATTTCCCCGCCTTCACCAAGCGCTTGGGCTACGACCATATCGTGCTCTACGGCCTGGCCGCACAATGGACACTGCTGAAAATCTCCCACGAGTCGATCGAGTTTCTTGACGCGACGCCGTATGTCGGGCTCGACAACCTCGATACCGCAGCCGCGATCGAACGCGACTTCCACTGCACCGAACGCAAGGACATGGCGCTGGCCCGCATCACCACCGCCGGCGAGAACCTGGTCTTGTGCAGCGGCATCATGGGCGGCATCAAGTCGATCTGGGCGCGCGGCGGCGGCGGCGCCAAGATGGGCGCGCTGCGCCTGAAGGCCATCATGATCCAGGGCAAGCCGTCCGAGGCACCGATGGTGAAGGAACTCAAGGGGCACAACAAGATCATCGGCCGCAAGATCACCTCGACCTCGGTGATC
>JAPLRA010000451.1:5056-5552 GCA_026399445.1 Sulfuritalea sp. | reverse complement strand
GTGTTTACCCTGCCGTCCTATCCCTACGTATTCAAGGTAATCAAGGATGTGTTTGGCAGTTCAAAGGAAGTCGATCACGACACGGTGAGGCGCAAGTATCAACTGGTGAAGCAGGTCGATCGCGTCGGCCGTATGGCTGACACCCTGGAGTTTTCCAAGGTGGCGCTGCCCCGCAGGCGTTTCTCGCAAGAGCTGATTGATGAACTTTACAAGGAAGTTCCTTCACTGATGGAAGAGGATGGCGACGACCTGATCATCAAACACCTTTACATCGAGAGACGGATGGAACCGCTCAACCTCTACCTCGAGAAAGCCGAGAAGGCAGGGCGAGAAGATCAGGTGAACCACGCCGTGAATGAATACGGAAATGCAATTCGTGAGCTTGCGATTGCCAACATATTTCCGGGTGACCTGCTGTGGAAGAACTTCGGGGTTACCCGCTACGGTCGCGTGGTGTTTTACGACTACGATGAAATCGAGTACATGACCGATTGCA
>JAPLRA010000451.1:0-5015 GCA_026399445.1 Sulfuritalea sp. | reverse complement strand
ATTACCGATTGCAAGTTTCGGCGCATTCCTCCACCACCCAATTTCGAGGCCGAAATGTCGGGTGAGGTTTGGTACTCGGTGTCGAGACTGGACGTGTTCCCGGAAGAGTTCGAGACCTTTCTGCTCGTGTCGGACAGGATTCGCAATGCCTTCATGCGGCATCATTCCGATCTGTTTGATGCGGAATTCTGGCAGAACACGCAAGAGCAGATTCGCAAGGGCGCCGTGCAGGATTTCTTCCCCTATCCGGAATCACAGCGTTTCTGCAACATCTATGGCAGCGGTTGTTCGGTTTGAGTCGCCTGATCCTTTTCAACAAGCCGTATGGTGTCCTGACCCAGTTTACCGATGCGGACGGACGGCCCACGCTGGCTGACTACATCCCAATCCCGAAGATCTATGCTGCCGGGCGACTGGATGCCGACTCGGAAGGCTTGGTCGTATTGACTGGTGATGGCGTCTTGCAGGCACGGATTGCCGACCCCCGTCACAAGTTGCCGAAGCTCTACCGGGTACAAGTTGAAGGGTTGCCCTCGGATGCGGCTTTGCAGCAACTCGAGGCGGGGGTGGAGCTTGGTGATTTCCGCACGCGCCCCTGTCAGGCGCGCCGTATTGACGAGCCGCAGGGCCTCTGGCAGCGAAATCCGCCCATCCGGGTTCGGGCGGCGATTCCCACAAGCTGGTTGGAAATCGTTCTGCGAGAAGGGCGAAACCGTCAAGTCAAACGCATGACCGCGCGCGTAGGGTTTCCGACCCTTAGGCTGATTCGCTGGCAGGTGGGTGACTGGACTCTTGAAGGGCTTGCGCCCGGAAAGTGGCGCGAAATTGAAATCTCAGGTCAACCGGACACAAAGCAGCGCGTTAATGGACATAACGCCTCGAAAAACCGTGGTGTTAACAACACTCTACCTACACACAAATTAAAGGAAACGCCATGAACAAGCTTATCGCTACCCTGGTTGCCGGCCTGATCGCCACCTCCGCTTTCGCTGCTGATGCTCCTAAGGCTGCTGCTGCTCCCGCCGCCGCTCCGGCTGCTGCTGCCGCTCCGGCTGCTGCCGCCAAGCCGGCTGCTGCTCCGGCTGCTGCTGCTGCTCCGGCTGCTGCTGCCAAGGCTGATGCCGCTCCCGCCAAGGCTGAAAAGAAGGCCAAGAAGGCCAAGAAGGCCAAGAAGGCTGACGCAGCCAAGTAATTTCCCGTCCGGGATGAAAAAATGGCAGGGGAACCTGCCATTTTTTTGCCTATTGGAATCCAATCTGGCTTATTAACCTGTTGATATAATTAGAATTATTGATTCTCCCTGGAGGCTCTGCCGGGAATTCCGCACTGGAGGTTGATCATGTTTGTCAGAATGCTGCTGTGGGCAACACTACTTACGACAGCCGTGTCTGGCTTGGCCCAACAGGCGCAATTGCCCCTGCTTGAGCTGTTTGCGGGAATGCATCGTATAGAGGCCGAGGTTGCAGCGACGTCCGATAGTCGGCAAATCGGAATGATGCAGCGCACGATCATGCCGCCTCAACGCGGAATGCTCTTTGTGTTCCCCGAGGTGGCGAAGCACTGCATGTGGATGCGCAATACCCTCTTGCCGCTGTCGGTGGCCTTCCTGGATGAAAGCGGCAGGATCATCAATGTGGAGGACATGCAGCCCAAAACCGAGAACAACCATTGCGCCACCAAGCCCGCCCGCTATGCGCTCGAGATGAACCTGGGATGGTTCAGGAGCCGGGGTCTCGGTGCGGGATTTTCCATTGCGGGGATTGAGAAGGCACCTTCCGGTCGCTGAAAATACGGCGTTTTGGAGGTCGGGTTCCTCGGTCTGCGTTGCCTGCAAGTGCAAATTCAGTAGTGCGGCGGAATCTCGTCGCGCAAATTTCGCGGTTCGCTCGGAGCCGATGGCTGCATGAGTTGATACAACTCACGGATCTGCGCTTGTAGCAGATCGATTTGCTGCTGATGCCTGAATAGAGTGTGATTGAGCTCTTCCAGATGGTCTTCGCTGAGACCGAGCTTGATCTCGAGTTCCGTGATTCTGGATTCCATTGCAATTCCTTTTGATCAAATAGCGAAGGGCGCCTTCTCGGCGCCCTTCGATGATCGCTACATTACTGGCGCGACAGTGCGGTGATCAGGCGAAATTCTTTGCCGCAAAATCCCAGTTTGCCAGCGAATTGAGGAATGTCTCGACGAACTTGGGACGCGCGTTGCGGTAGTCGATGTAGTAGGCATGCTCCCATACGTCGATGGTCAGCAGCGCCTTGTTCTCGGTGTTCAGCTGCGTGCCGGCAGCGGATGTATTGACGATGTCGACCGTGCCATCCGACTTTTTCACCAGCCAGGTCCAGCCTGATCCGAAATTGCCGACGGCAGAGGCCTGAAAGGCCTTTTTGAACTCGTCGAAGCTGCCCCATTTCTTGTTGATCGCATCCGCCAGGGCACCTGTCGGCGTGCCGCCACCGCCGACTTTCATGCTGTTCCAGAAGAAGCTGTGGTTCCACACCTGAGCCGAATTGTTGAAGATGCCGCCGGCCGGAGCCTTCTTCACGATGGCCTCAAGGTCGAGATTTTCGTACTCGGTACCCTTGATCAGGTTGTTGAGGTTCGTTGCGTAAGCCTGATGGTGCTTGCCGTAGTGGTACTCGAAGGTTTCCTTCGAGATGTGCGGGGCGAGGGCATCCATCGCATAGGGCAGGGCGGGGAGGGCGTGTTCCATGTTGGTTCTCCTGTTGCTTGGGGGTGAAGGGCGGTAAAGTTGACTATTATAGTCAGGAATATTTCAGGTGGCAATTGCCTGATGGTCGGCGCTGCTGGCAAGGATACTGGCCTCGGCTCCACCGCGCGCCAGATACAGGCTTACGGTTTGACCGGCACGCAAGGTGGCCGCATTTGTCACCAGTTTGCCATCGGCATCGCGAACAATTGAAAAACCGCGCGCCAGTGTTGCTTCCGGATTCAAGTGCGCAAGAGCCGCCTCGATGCTGTCGAGAGCATTCCGTCGCTTCTGTTGCTGCGTGCGAATGGCAGCGTCCAGCCGTTGTTCAAGCAGTCCGATGCGCCCCCTGCGTTTGTCGGTGCGGGGGACCGACCGTCCGAGGGCAAGCGCGGCACGGTTTGCTCGGTCCCGATGGCGGTGCAGGCCGTGGGTCATGGCTGCATCCAGCCGGGAGCCGAGCAGTGCCAGTCGGTCGCGTGCTTGCATCAATCGTGTTGCCGGATGAATCAGGCGCAGCGAGAGGTGATCCAGCCCTTGCTGCTGCCGGGCGATACGGGTTTGCATGGCCCGGCTCAGTGCTATTCCAAGCCCTGCAATTTTTCCAGCGGCCTCGTACCATCCTTGCGTCGCGAGTTCGGCAGCAGCCGTGGGCGTTGCGGCGCGCAGGTCGGCGACGTAATCGGCGATGGTGGTATCCGTCTCATGTCCGACGCCGCAGATTGTCGGCAGAGGACTGGCGACGATTGCGCGTACCACAAGCTCTTCGTTGAAAGCCCAAAGGTCTTCGATGCTGCCACCGCCGCGCACGATCAGCAGCAGGTCGCATTCGTTGCGCTGGCCGGCCACGGCAATCGCCTTTGCTATCTCTTCGGCAGCACTCTCGCCCTGCACCAGTGTCGGGTAGAGGATCGCTGTCAGATGCGGCGCGCGGCGCTGGAGCGCCACCATCACGTCGCGCAAGGCCGCGGCGCGCGGCGAACTGATGATGCCGATGCGGCGCGGGAAGCGCGGCAGAGCGCGCTTGCGTTCGACAGCAAACAACCCTTCGGTCTCAAGCCGCGCCTTCAATCTGGCGAAGGCCTCGAACAGACGCCCCAGTCCTGCCTGGCGCAAGGTTTCGATGTTCAGTTGGTACTCGCCGCGGGGTTCATACAGCGACACCAGGGCGCGTGCCTCGACCTGCTGCCCATTCTCCAGTCGCCAGGGGATTGATTGGGCGCGTGAGCGAAACATCACGCAGCGCGCCTGGGCGTTTTCGTCCTTCAGCGAAAAGTAAACATGGCCTGAAGCGGCACGGGTCAGGTTGGAGATTTCTCCCGCCACCCAAAGCAGCGGGAACTCCCTTTCCAGGCTCAGGCGCGCCAGCCGGTTGAGATCGCTGATGCTGACGACGGTAGCGGGATCGAGCATGGATGGGGTGCCCAGAGTCAGGGATCGACAAGATCGAAAATTCTACAGCATCCAAACATTGCGACGGCCCGCCAGGCAGGAGCGGCAAAGCCGCACTCTTGCTGGATGGTGCCATATATCTCATTGATTAATAACACATGTATATTTGCTCTGAAATTGCTCGAAATGAGGAAAGCCCTTGCGGGAGGCGCACTTAGCTCGGTTCGCGCATCCTGATCCACAAACTTATCCACAGATTTTGTGGATAAGCCAGCCACTATTCCCTCGCTTGGCTTCAGTGGCGATCGACTACCGTATGCGGGATGTTTCGGTCCCGTCCCTTTGCATGAGCAACTCCCTGATTCCTCTACCCGCTGGCACCTTGATTGGCCTGTTGCGCGAGGCGCTTGAAAGCACGCTGATCGAACGCGGGGTTGGACAGGGCCTGGAATTGCTGGGCCACGCCGAAGAGTTCTGGGCGGCCCTGCCCTTGATGGAACTGCGTCGCATGGCTGAAGCGGGCAACCGCAACGCACAGGCCGAATTGGCCTGGCGTCATGCCGCAGGAGAAGGCGTAACCAAGTCGTATGCCACCGCGGTGCACTGGGCTTCGGCCAGCGCCGAACACGGCTGTCCGGCCGGCGAGGCAGTGTTGGGCTGGTTGCTGTATCAGGGCTTTGGCTTGCCGCGCGATTACCAGGAGGCCGTGCGTCTGTTCGAGTCGGCCGCCCGACAGGGCGACACGCGCGGCATGACCTGGTTGGCCCTGTGCCTCGTAAGCGGGCATGGGGCGAAGGCAGATACGTCGCGTGCTGCCGGCCTGTTCGAACAAGCCGGGCAAAGAGGCGCGTCTCTGGCCCAGTACTGGCGTGGTCGCGTACTCTATTTCGGCATCGGCATCGACCGCGACTTT
>JAPLRA010000287.1 GCA_026399445.1 Sulfuritalea sp. | reverse complement strand
TCACTCTAGCTCGTCGATCCAGGCTTGCTGAATGGCTTCGACCTTTTTCTCGCCGCAGTGACTCTCGTTTTCCTCGAAGTCCGGCAGCGCCATGACCCAACCCATCAGGTCGACAAAATTGATCCGGGTCGGATCGACATCCGGATGCGCTTCAGCGAGTTCGATGGCAATGTCCAGGCTATCGGTCCACTTCATTTCTTGGAATGTCCTTCCTTGACCATGTTGATGGTGTATTTTGGGATCTCGATCACCAGCGGAATCTGACCGACCAGCGCCTGACACCCCAGGCGCGAGTTGGGTTCCAGACCCCAGGCCTTGTCCAGCAGATCTTCCTCCAACTCCTCCGCCGCCGCCAGCGTATTGAATCCCTCGCGCACCACGACATGGCAGGTGGTGCACGCACAGGATTTCTCGCAGGCGTGTTCGAGCTCGATATCGTTGCCGAGCAGTGCGTCGCAAATCGACGTGCCCGGTGCGACATCAATCACCGCGCCATCCGGGCACAGTTCGACATGGGGAAGAACGATTATTTGCGTCATAGCGATATCTGGTCAATTTTCCGTCCGGCGAGCGCGCGCTGCACGCTCTGATTCATGCGCCGTGCCGCGAATTCATTGGTGGCGGCACTCAGGGTCTGCATCGCAGCATCGATGGCGCGGCGATCGTCGCCGATCATGACGGTTTGCAGTCGGGCCATGGCAGCGTCGATGTGGGCACGTTCCAGGGTTGATAGCAGGTCTGCCGTATCCATGAGGGCCGACTGCGTCGCTTCGATCAGGCGCTGCGCCTCGACCTGCGCCTCGCGCAGGGCACGGCGGAAAGCGTCGTCGCCGGCATGGCTGAAACTGTCCTTTAGCATTCCGGCGATTTCATCATCGCTCAAGCCGTAGGAGGGCTTGACCTCGATACGGGCTTCGTGGCCGGTGGTCTGCTCACGCGCCGTGACGGAAAGCAAGCCGTCCGCATCGACCTGAAAGGTCACGCGGATGCGCGCCGCACCGGCCACCATCGGCGGGATACCGCGCAACTCAAACTGGGCCAGACTGCGGCAGTCCGAAACCAGTTCGCGCTCGCCCTGCACCACCTTGATCGCCATCGCAGTCTGGCCGTCCTTGAAGGTAGTGAATTCCTGCGCGCGCGCGATCGGAATCGTCGAGTTGCGCGGAATGACTTTTTCCACCAGGCCTCCCATGGTTTCCAGTCCCAGCGACAGTGGAATCACGTCAAGCAGCAGCCAGTCGTCGCCGGGGGCACGGTTGCCCGCGAGCAGATTGGCCTGGATCGCCGCACCGAGTGCCACCACCTTTTCCGGGTCGAGGTTGTTGAGCGGCTCCTGCTTGAACAGTTCGGCCACGGCATGCTGGACCTGCGGCATGCGCGTCGAGCCGCCGACCATGACCACACCCCGCACGTCCTCGACCGTGAGGCCGGCGTCGCGCAAAGCCTTCTTGCTCGGCGCGATGGTCTTCTGCACCAGGGTGCGCGAGATATCGGTAAATACTTCCGTGGTCAGCACCAGATCGACATACTCGCTGCTGCCGAGCTTGACTGTGATCGGTACCTGGCCGTGCTGGGACAATTGCTCTTTGGCTTCGCGGGCGCGCATCTGCAGCAAGCGCGCATCCTGCGGCGAGAGCGGCCTCAGCTTCGCCTGCTCGATGATCCAGCAGAAGATGCGGTGATCGAAATCGTCGCCGCCCAGCGCCGAGTCGCCGCCGGTGGCCATGACTTCGAAGACGCCTTTCGACAAACGCAGGATCGAAATGTCGAAGGTGCCGCCGCCGAGGTCGAACACCGCGTAGATGCCCTCCGCCGAATTGTCCAGACCGTAGGCGATGGCAGCCGCCGTCGGTTCATTCAGCAGGCGCAGCACGTTCAGTCCGGCAAGGCGCGCCGCATCCTTGGTGGCCTGCCGCTGTGCGTCGTCGAAATACGCCGGCACGGTGATCACGGCTCCGGTGAGTTCGCCGCCCAGCGAAGCCTCGGCCCGATTGCGCACCGTCTTCAGGATTTCCGCCGATATCTCTACCGGGCTCTTCACGCCGGCAATGGTTCTGAGTTTCACCATGCCTTCAGTGTCGACAAAATCGTAAGGCAGGGTTTCAATGTGGGCAATGTCATGCCGGCCGCGACCCATGAAGCGCTTCACCGAGACGATGGTGTTCTTCGGATCGACGGACTGTTTGGCTTCCGCGCCGTAGCCCACGTCTACGCTACCGTCGGCGGCGTAGCTGACCACCGAGGGCAGCAACGGCCTGCCGCGCGCGTCATTGAGCACCACGCTCATGCCGCTCCTGACCGTCGCCACCAGCGAGTTGGTGGTACCCAGGTCGATGCCGACGGCAAGACGATGCTCGTGGGGCGCCGCGGATTCTCCCGGCTCCGCAATTTGAAGAAGTGCCATAGTGTTCTACGCGGTGACGGCTTCGAGCGCGTCGTCGATTTCGGTCAGCAGTTTTTCCTGAAACATCAGCTGTCGCACCAGATTGGCCGCAGCGGCGTAGTCTTTCGTCATGTCAATCAAGTCAGCCAATCGTTCGTATTCGGTCCTGATTTCATTCACCAGACGCGAGCGCACCGCATCCAGCGCGGTTTCATCGCCAACAGCCCTCGCCTCCATCACCGCTTCGCGCAGCTCCATCTGGCTGACCAGAAACTCCGCAGGCATCGCGGTGTTGCTTTCGATCTGCGGATCGTGCCCGAGCAGATGCAACAGATAGCGGGCCCGCTTGCCGGGTGCCTTGAGCGTCTGGAAAGCCTCATTGACCCGGGTCGCCCACTGCATTGCCAGACGCCGGTCGGAATCCGCGGCATGCGCGTGCTTGTCCGGATGCACCTGCGCCTGAATGGTCCGGAAGGAATTCTCCAGGAACGTGGTCATCGGGAGTCGGTCAAACCAGCGTCAGGTGTTGAACGACTCGCCGCACCCGCATGCGTCCTTGACGTTCGGGTTGTTGAACTTGAAGCCTTCGTTGAGGCCCTCGCGCGCATAGTCGAGCTCGGTGCCGGCCAGGTAGGGCAGGCTCTTCGGATCGACCAGCACCTTCACCCCGTAACTCAGGAATTCGATGTCCTCGGCGTTGGCCGCATCCGCGAATTCCAGCTTGTAGGCCATGCCCGAGCACCCCGAAGTGCGCACGCCGAGACGAATGCCGATGCCCTTGCCGCGCTTGGCGATGTACTTGGCGATGTGGTCGGCAGCACGCTCGCTGAGCGTCACCGGACTTGCGCTTTCGCTGCCCTGCCAATTTGTCGGCGGGACCTGCGGCGTGGCGACGGCATCGTTCGGGGTAGTGGTGCAAGCACTCATGTTCAAGCTCCCTGCTTCTTTCTGTAGTCGGCCACGGCGGCTTTGATCGCATCCTCGGCCAGGATGGAACAGTGGATTTTGACCGGCGGCAAGGCCAGTTCCTCGGCGATATGGGTATTCTTGATGTCCAGCGCCTGATCCAGCGTCTTGCCCTTGACCCATTCGGTCACCAGCGATGACGAGGCAATCGCCGAACCGCAGCCATAGGTCTTGAACTTGGCGTCTTCGATGATGCCATCCTTGCCGACCTTGATCTGCAGATTCATGACGTCGCCGCAGGCCGGCGCGCCGACCATGCCGGTGGCAACGCTCTCGTCGTCCTTGGCAGAGGAGCCTACATTGCGCGGGTTTTCGTAGTGATCCAGAACTTTTTCGCTATATGCCATGATGATTTCCTCAGTGTGCAGCCCATTGGACGGAGGTCAAATCGACGCCGTCCTT
>JAPLRA010000045.1:7559-9013 GCA_026399445.1 Sulfuritalea sp. | reverse complement strand
GCGCCTGTCCCCAGGCCGGGAAGAAGCGCGTCTGGGCAATCCCCTCGAGTGCCAGTTCGCGCAGCGTCGGCCCGGACCGCGCAGGCAGCGTGTCCATGCCGACGAACCATTGCGTCGTCGCGCGATAGATCACCGGCGTCTTGTGCCGCCAGCAATGCATGTAGCTGTGCACGATCTCGCTGCTGGCAAACAGGCTGCCGACCTCGGCCAGCTTCTCGATGATGACCGCATTGGCCTTCCAGACGAACATGCCGCCGAAGAAGGGCAGGCTGGAAGCGAACACGCCGTCACCCTGCACCGGGGTGAGGATTTCGTCGTTCTGCATGCCGTGCTTCTTGCAGGAATCGTAGTCCTCCAGGCCGTAGGCCGGCGCGCTGTGCACGATGCCGGTGCCGGCATCGAGCGTGACGTAGTCGCCCAGATACACCGGCGAGGCGCGGTCGTAGAAGGGATGGCGGAACACCACCTGCGCCAGCGCCGCGCCCTGGCAGGCGCCGAGCACTTCGCCTTCGAGGCCGAAGCGCTGCAGCGCCGCGCCGCGCAGTTCGGCGGCGAGGATCAGGCAGCCGCGCACCGTCTTCACCAGTTCGTAGGTGAAATCCGGATGCATGTTGAGTGCCTGGTTCGAGGGAATGGTCCACGGCGTGGTGGTCCAGATCACCGTCCAGCAGTCGCCCTCAGGCAATGCCGCAATGCCGAAGGCATGGGCGACACGGCCGCGCTCGGCGGGGTCGAGACGGAAGCCGACGTCGATCGCCGGCGACTTCTTATCCTGGTATTCGACTTCCGCTTCGGCCAGCGCCGAGCCGCAATCGAAGCACCAATTCACCGGCTTCAAGCCCTTGAACAGGTAACCGGTTTTGTACAGGTCGCCAACGGCGCGGATTTCGTCCGCTTCGTTGCGGAAGGCCATGGTCAGGTAGGGATTGTCCCAATCGCCGAGCACGCCGAGGCGGATGAAATCCTTCTTCTGCCTTTCGACCTGTTCGGCGGCGAAGCTGCGGCACAACTCGCGCGCCTTGTCGGCGGGCAGGTGCTTGCCGTGGGTCTTCTCGATCTGGTGCTCGATCGGCAGGCCGTGGCAATCCCAGCCCGGCACGTAAGGCGCATCGAAGCCGGCCAGTGTCTTGGCGCGGACGATGATGTCCTTGAGGATCTTGTTCACCGCATGGCCGATGTGGATGTCGCCGTTGGCATAGGGCGGGCCATCATGCAGCACGAAGTGCGGACGCCCCTTGGCCGCATCACGAATCTTCCAGTAGAGCCGCTGCTCCTGCCACGCGGCGATCCAACCCGGCTCGCGCTTGGCAAGGTCGCCGCGCATCGGGAACGGCGTGTCGGGCATGTTCAAAGTCTTGCGGTAATCAGCCATGAGTGGTGCCAGTATTTGAATGATTTTTGAAGAAGGTGCGCACCGCCACGATATCGCGGGCGATCTGCGCCTTGAGCGCATC
>JAPLRA010000045.1:0-7466 GCA_026399445.1 Sulfuritalea sp. | reverse complement strand
AAATTCACATCGACATGCATGCCGTAAATGTCGCGATCGAAATCCAGCAGATGGACTTCCAGCACGGGCTGGAGGCCCTCGGCGACCGTCGGGCGCACTCCGATGTTCGCCGCACCGGGAAGGGGCTTCGCATCGATGCCGGAAACGGTGACGGCGAACACGCCGGACAGCGGCAGGCGCTTGCGCCGGACCTGGATGTTGGCGGTGGGGAAGCCGATGGTGCGGCCGAGCTTCCTGCCGTCCATGACGCGGCCCGCGATGACGTAGGCGCGACCCAGCAGTTTCTCGGCATGTTCGAGGTTGCCGGCGGCCAAGGCGTCCCGCACCGCGGAGCTGGAAACGCGAACGCCGCCGAAATCAACAGTGTGCATGGCCTCGACCACGAAGCGATGCTCCACACCGGCCTGCTGCAGGAGCGCGAAATCGCCGCCGCGACCCTTGCCGAAACGGAAATCGTCGCCGATGATCAAGTGCCGTACCGACAGCCCGCGCACCAGGATGTTCTCGATGAACTCGCCGGCGGAGAGTGCCGCCAGCTTGCGGTTGAAGCGGCAGACATGGACCCGGTCGACGCCGCATTCGGCCAGCAGTTCGAACTTGTCGCGCAGGCTGGCCAGGCGTGCCGGCGCCTGGTCCGGCGCGAACAGTTCGCGCGGATGCGGTTCGAAGGTGAGCACCGTCGCCGGCAGCGCGAGTTCGCGTGTTGCCGATGGTCAGTACCGTGGACGTCGTCGCCCGCTCGGGAACACCGCGAAAAACCAGCATGGGGTTGAGGCAGCAGGGAAAGCGGGCGATTATATCAATCCAGCCGTGCCAGCTTCGATTTCGCCAGCGGCGGATTTTTCGCGAAATAGCGCCGGATGCCCTTCAGGATCGCGTCGGCCATGCGGTCCTGGTAGACCTCGTCGTTGAGGCGTGCCTCTTCTTCGGGATTGGAGATGAAGGCGGTCTCGATCAGGATCGAGGGAATGTCCGGCGCCTTCAGCACGGCAAAACCGGCCTGCTCCACCTGGCCCTTGTGCAGCGTGTTGATGCGGCCGAGTTCGCCCAGCACGTCCTTGCCCAGCTTGAGGCTGTCGTTGATGGTCGCCGTCTGCGACAGGTCGAGCAGGGTGCGCGCCAGGTAGGGGTCCTTGGCGCCGAGGTTCACGCCGCCCACCAGGTCGGCCGAGTTTTCCTTGTTCGCCAGCCAGCGTGCGGCCGAGCTCGATGCCCCGGTCTCCGACAAGACGAATACGCTGGAACCGCGCGCGGTGGTCTTGATGAAGGCATCGGCATGGACCGAGACGAACAGGTCCGCCTGCACCCGGCGCGCCTTGCCGACGCGTTGCTGCAGCGGAATGAAATAGTCGCCGTCACGCGTCAGCACAGACCGCATATTCGGCGTCGCATCGATTTTTTCCTTCAGGCGCCGCGCCACCGAAAGCGTAACGTTCTTTTCGTAACTGCCGCCGCGCCCGATCGCGCCGGGATCTTCGCCGCCGTGGCCGGGATCGAGCACGATGGTGACCAGGCGCGCGATCTCGGGCTTCTCGGCCGGCTTTTCGGCCGGCTTTTCCGCGGGTCGCTCGGCGGGCTTCGGCTCGGCCTTTGGCGGCGCCTCACCGGTTTTTTCCAGCAGCGCCATCAAGGGGTCGATCGGCTCCACCGGATAGAGATCGAGCACCAACCGGTGGCCGTACTCGCCTACCGGCTTCAGCGAAAACACCTGCGGCTTCACTTCGCCCTTGAGTTCGATCACCAGGCGCACCACGCCCGGCTTATTGCGTCCGGCGCGGATCAGCTTGATGTAGGGGTCGGAGTCGAGGATCTTCGAAGGCAGCGTTTGCAGCACCGAGTTGAACTCGACGCCTTCCAGATCGAGCACCAGTCGCTCCGGATCCTTCACCAGCAGATGGGAATACTTGATCGCCTGGTCGTGTTCCAGCGTCACCCGCGTGTAGTCGCGCGCCGGCCACACGCGCACGGCAAGAATGCTGCTGCCCGCCGTGGCACCAGCGCTCTGCGTCCCTGCGGGAACTTTTGTTACCCAGAGGGTCAGACTGGCCGCAGCGAACGTGAGGACATCACGCCGGCGAGGCATGTTCGTCCCTTTTCACTTTCGGCGGCGATGCGGACTGTGCGCCCGTCGCCAGTTGCCCCGGGCTCAACGCACAACTCGATTCGCACATCGGCGGGCGGCAGATACGGCGCGGCCTTGTCCGGCCATTCGACCAGACAAATTCCGCTTCCTGAAAAATATTCGTCGAGCCCCGCATCGAGATATTCTTCTGCCTGATTGAATCTATAAAAATCAAAGTGATAGAAGTTTAATCCAGAAACCACGTGAACTTCAACCAGTGTGTAAGTGGGGCTTTTTACCGGCCCGCTATCGCCTGCCGCACGCAACAGTCCGCGCACCAACGTGGTCTTGCCCGCGCCGAGGTCGCCTTCGAGCCAGACCACCATGCCCGGCGCAAGGTTCCGGGCCATTGCACTGCCCAATGCCAGGGTATCGGCTTCCCCCGGCAACGCTAAAGTAAGATGGTCGGCATGCATGGCAATGAAGAAAACTCGGCGGCGTTGAAGGAAGACATACGGCGCTGGGGCCGCGAACTTGGCTTTGATGCCATCGGTTTTTCCGGCACCCGGCTCGACGGCGCCGAACAAACTCTGGACGCTTGGCTGGCCGCAGGCTTCCATGGCGAAATGGATTATATGGCGGCCCACGTGACGCCAGCGGGAAACAAGCGTGCGCTGCCGACCGAACTGGTGCCGGGAACCCGCAGCATCATCACTGCCCGGATCAATTACCGCCCCGCCATCCGCAGCGGCGAGGAGAGCGTACTTGGCTCGACCGCCCTGCTGCGCAGGGGCTTCATCAGCGCCGACTTTTTCGAAAACCTTGCTGACGAGGAACGCGCATACATTTCGCGCTACGCCCTCGGCCGCGACTATCACAAGCTGCTGCGCGCCCGCCTGCAAAAACTGGCCGACCGCATCACCGGCGAGGTCGGCGAGTTTGCCTACCGGGTGTTCACCGATTCCGCGCCGGTGATGGAAGTCGGCCTCGCGCAAAACAGCGGGCTCGGCTGGCGCGGCAAGCACACGCTGCTGCTCGACCGCGACGCGGGTTCCTATTTCTTCCTCGGCGAGATATTCACCGACCTGGCGCTGGCGCCGGACACGCCGGTCACCGATCACTGCGGCACGTGCGCCGCCTGCATCGACGCCTGCCCGACGGAGGCCATCGTCGCGCCCTACCGCCTTGATGCGCGGCTATGCATTTCCTACCTCACGATCGAACTCAAGGGCAGCATCCCCGAGCCGCTGCGCTCCCTGCTGGGCAACCGCATCTACGGCTGCGACGATTGCCAACTGGCTTGCCCGTGGAACCGCTTTGCACCCCTGACGCGCGAGGGCGATTTCGCGCCGCGCCACGGCCTCGACCAGGCAAGGCTGGTCGAACTCTTCGCTTGGGAAGAAAACGACTTCAACGAAAAGCTGGCCGGCTCACCGATCCGGCGCATCGGCTATGAACGCTGGTTGCGCAATATCGCGGTGGCGCTGGGCAATGCGCCGAACAGCGATGAAACGATCAGTGCGCTGCGCTCACGCGCTGATCATTCGTCGGCCCTGGTGCGTAAACATGTGGCATGGGCACTTGCACGCCACACGGCAGACTAGCCGCGCGCCACGGGCCGCGAAGTGTCTGCGCACCACTCGCTCCATGAGCCGGGATAGAGCTTTGAACCGCTGAGCCCGGCCAGTTCCATCGCCAGCAGATTGTGGCAGGCGGTGACGCCGGAGCCGCACTGCTGCACCACGCTTTCGGCAGGCCGACCGGCGAGCACCGCGTCGAATTCGGCGCGCAGTTCCGCGACCGGTTTGAAGAAGCAGCCGTCGTCATCCAGATTGTCGAAGTAGAAGCGATTCACTGCTCCGGGAATGTGGCCGCCCACCGGATCGAGCGTCTCGTTCTCGCCGCGAAATCTTTCCGGACTGCGCGCATCGACGATCAACATCTTCTGCGATTGAAGACTGGACAGCACCTGCCCGACGTCTAAAGTCACGGCTTGCGGCTGCGGCGTGAAGACGCGCGGCGCCGCTTGCTGCGCTTCCAGCCGGCCAGCCCGCCATCGAGCACGGCCACCTTGTCATGGCCCATCCAGCGCAGCATCCACCACAGGCGTGACGCAAAGATTCCGCCTTCGTTGTCGTAGGCCACCACCTGTGTCGTCGCATCGACTCCGCAGGCCGACATGCGTTGGGCAAAACCGGCCACATCGGGCAGAGGATGGCGGCCATTGCGGCCATCCTTGGCGCCCGAAAGATCGTCATCAAGGTGAAGGAACAGCGCGCCGGGAATGTGACCGCGCGCATAGGCCTGCCGGCCGTATTCGGTATTCTTCAAATCATGCCGGCAGTCGAAGACCCGCCATTCCGGATGTGCGGCGAGGTCCTCGGCGCTCACCAGCAGATTTGTCACCGCACTCATTCGTCTGTTTCGGCAAGCCAGGAACGGGCCTCGGCCTCATCCTCAAACACCGTCACGTCGGCGTTGACGAACAGTTGTTCCAGCCACGCGCTCCAGGCCACCCACTGGCTGTCGGTGATTACCGCAATGCGCTTGAAGTCGCCGGAGTGCTGTTGGGAGAAACGAATCTCTTCCCAGACCACGTCCAGCGTGAAGTCGGCCATGTCGCGCAGATCGACCAGCAGGCTCACCGGTCCCGAGAAGTTGATCTCGTGACGAACCAGTTCCTCGAATTCCTTGAAGTCAGCCAGAGTGAATTCGCCAAACACGGCGAACTCGACCAGATGGTCCTTGTTTTGTGTGGTGATCATGCTGTACCTCTCAAGAGTCAGTGTCAGCAGGAATCATATCCCGCGCAACAACTCATTTGCTTGCCGCCGAGTCGAAAAATCCGGACCACAAAGACAAAGGGCCCGCAATGCGGGCCCCTTCAGGCGATTGGCAGCCGCGGTTACTTCTTGGCTTTCTTGCCGGAAACCGCCAGCTTGAAACCCGAACCCGCGCTGAACTTCGGCACGGTGGTGGCGGGGATCTTGATGGTGGCGCCGGTCTTCGGATTCTTGCCGGTGCGCGCAGCGCGCTTGGCCGACTTGAAGGTGCCGAAGCCAACGAGAGTCACGTTATCCCCTTTGGATACCGCTTTTACTACTGCAGCCATGATTCCATCCAGCGCCTTGCCAGCGGCAGCCTTGCTAATGTCGGCTTCCTTGGCGGCGATTTCAATCAGCTCAGCTTTATTCATGCTTTTTGTTCCTCCAGTAATTTTTTAGGGCATCCCGCCCAAAAAATATTCTAAACCCGTTCCTCGTTGCCGGTACAAGGACTTTCTGCACGGTTTCATTCGATTGGCGCCTGATGTGTTGCGATGATGCCGCCACCCAGACACACCCGTGATTCGTAGAGCACCAGCGATTGTCCTGGCGTCACCGCCCATTGCGGAGCAGCAAAGACCACTTCGCACGCCTCAGCCGAAATCCGCTCAACCTCGCAGGCCGCGTCCGGCTGACGGTACCGCGTTTTTGCCGCATAGACCCAGTGCGTGTGCGGCGCGCGTCCCGCCACCCAGGAGAGGTCTTTCGCCACCAGGCTTCCCGAAAGCAGGGCAGGATGATCGTGGCCCTGCACCACCCACAGGACATTCTTCTCCATGTCCTTGCCGGTGACAAACCAGGGCTCCTCCGGCGCGCCTTTGACGCCGCCGATGCCGAGACCCTCGCGCTGGCCCAGGGTGTAGTAACTCAGGCCCTCGTGACGACCCACCACTCGATCGGTGCCAAGCACACGGATCTCGCCCGGTTGCTTCGGCAGGTAGCGCGCCAGGAATTCGCGGAAGGGTCGTTCGCCGATGAAGCAGATGCCGGTCGAATCCTTGCGTGCGTGGTTCGGCAGGCCGGCCTCTTCGGCGATCTTGCGCACATCGCGTTTGTAAAGATGGCCGACCGGGAACAGCGTCTTCGCCAGTTGGGCCTGATTCAGGCGATGGAGAAAATAACTCTGGTCCTTGGTGCCGTCCTCGGCCTTGAGTAACTGCCACTCGCCGAGAAACTCGCGCACCTGCGCGTAGTGGCCGGTGGCGATCTTGTCGGCGCCGAGCGCAATGGCGTGATCGAGGAAGGCCTTGAACTTTATTTCCGAATTGCACAGTACATCGGGGTTCGGCGTGCGGCCGGCCTGGTATTCGCTCAGGAAATCGGCGAATACCCGCTCACGGTATTCGGCGGCAAAATTGACCGCCTCGAAATCAATCCCGATCACATCGGCGGCAGCCGCGGCGGCGACCAGATCCTCGTTCGAGGAACAATACTCGTCGGTGTCGTCGCCTTCCCAGTTCTTCATGAACAGGCCGATCACCTCGTAACCCTCGCGCTTGAGCAACAGCGCCGCGACCGACGAATCGACGCCGCCCGACAGCCCCACAATGATTTTTCCCTTAGACATCTGACTCATTTCCTTCTCGCCAAAACTCAAGCGGAATGATAGGCGGTGGGCGACCATTGTCGACATACCAGCTATCCACAGCAAACCGGCCGACATCCCCCGGATCGGCATCCAGCCGCCGGGAGCCAATCTCTTCGATCTGCGCCGAGAAGTGCTCAAAGATCCAGCCGCGCCGCGCCGGTTCCAGCACGCGATGAAAGCGCAGCGCGCCGCGCCTTTCCAGCAGGCGCAGAAAGCGCGTAGTGGTGGTTGAATGGTCAATGCAGTCCATGGCGCCACGCACACCTTCGTCGGCGACATTTCCGGCGCGGTCGGCGTGAACGGGCGTCTGCTGCCCTGCCCAGCCATAGAGTTGTCCCACCACCGCAGAAATCAACCGGCGCTCCTGCTCGGCGCTATCTGCCGCGCCGAGAATCTCATTCACCCACATCAAGCGAGTGTCCGAAAACACCGCCAGTTCCTCGGCAGCACAACCATAGTTGAAGCAGATGCTTATCGCCTCGTCTGCCTGTGCCCCTGCGGCGAAAAACACCAGAAGAAAAGCCAGTCGCCACATCAATCGTAGTGCCTCAAAAGTTCAAGTGGGAAACGCCGCCCTGCGATGTAGTCGGTCACGCACTGCCAGACCAGCGGGCTGCGATGGCGATCCGCCGTGGCGCGAATCTCGTCGGGAGTCATCCATACAGCGCGCTGGATGCCGGCATCCAGGGTTCGGCCCGCTTCGTGCGAGCCCAGTTCGCCGGAAAAGGCAAAGCGCAGATAGGTGATGTCGCCCTGCGGCCGGGGCCACTGGTAGATGCCCACCAGTGAGGTCGGCGTAAAGCTCCAGGCCGTCTCCTCAATCGCCTCGCGGGCACACGCCGCGACCAGCGACTCGGCCTCGTCGAGGTGGCCCGCCGGCTGGTTGAAGCGCAACCCGTCCTCGGTTTCCTCTTCCACCAGCAAAAAGCGGCCCTCGCGCTCGATCAGCGCCGCGACGGTGACATTGGGCTTCCAGATACGATTCATCAAC
>JAPLRA010000274.1 GCA_026399445.1 Sulfuritalea sp. | reverse complement strand
CGGTTGGTTTGGAGGTCGAGCCACGCTGTAATTCGGCGCTGTTCATCGGTTGGAGGACTTGGTAAGACCACTCGCTTTAGCGCATCGCCGGAAATTTCAGCAAAGGTGGCACCCCTTGCCAAATCCTCAATTTGTGCACGCTGCTCTACCAGTGCGTAAAAGTACCACTCGCGAAGTACATTGCCATGTCGTGGCGTCAGCCCTTTGCACCCTTGATTGAACGCAAGTGAATGCCGTGGTAACGCCACTTTCCCCGCAGGCGCACGACAGGACATCAATATCGCATCGTCACGCACAACGCATTTACCAATCTCTTGGTGACCCTTGGGGCTAATACCTCTTGCGGTTCGGCATAACGAGCGCTCGGCGTCGGAGAAATCCGTTGGAGTTGCCCAGCGGATAGGGAAGTCCGCGTCGATTTCTTGGGCGCTTGGCGTCCCGCCACCCACAACCCGGAAATTGTCTTTCACGCGCCTTAGCGCCCACCATTGCGGAATTTCATAAATGGTGGGAAGCCCGCACTTTGACATCGCAACTGCTCTCTTCACGCGGTCGTCCCAATATCGGCAGAAATGTCCGCTTCCAACCGCGTCATCTCTTCTTCGACAGCGGCAATTTCATTCAGAATGTCCCGACTCGCTCGAATCTGGCTCTGCTTTGGGAATACCCGATTGAAGTTGATCTCGCAACCCGTTCTTGCCCCATGCAGGCACCAAGGTTCATGCACCCAGCGGGCGAGGAATTCGGCGATGAGTCGGTTGTTGGCATCCTCGTCCGATGCATAGGCAATGGTCTCGCTGTCTTTCTCCACCAGTCGGTCGACCAGGATGTCCACCTTGGCCCGTTCCTGGCCCTTGGACTTCGCCACCTTGGCCTTCACGGCAAGCACGCCCAGGCCCATGGCCACGTCGCTTCGTGGAACAGGGCGACGGACTCTTTGACGGTCTTGTTCGGGAAGGCGCTCAGGTCGAGTATGCCGTTGTCGATGTGGTAGGCCGCCTCGTCGAAGCGGACGGTGACGGCTTCGCCCTCGATGCTGCTGGCCTGGGCGATGGCGCGGCCGTCTTCGTCGTGTCGCCACAGTTCCAGTTCCACCTTGTTGTAGAGCAGGGCGTCGATGGGCAGCTTCCTGGAGATGGGGCCGTCGGCGAAGTCACGGAAGGCTTGCACGATGCGCGTCCGGTTGGCCTCGTCGATCTCGCAGTTCTTCTGGTTGAGGTTCTTCTTGAGCTTGGTGAAGCAGGCTTCGGCGTTGATCAGCAGCACATGGCCCTTGCGCGCGGCCGGCTTGGCGCGGTTGAGTATCCACAGGTAGGTGTGGATACCGGTGTTGAAGAATTCGTTCTTCGGCAACTGGACGATGGCTTCAACGATGTCCTGTTCCTGGATCAGCCAGCGCCGGGTTTCCGATTCGCCGCCGCCGGCATCGCCGGAAAACAGCGTGGAGCCGGAATGGACGATGGTGGCGACGCCGGATTCGGAAAGGTGGAAAGCCGCGTGTTGCAGGAACAGCAGTTGCCCGTCGGAGGTGGGCGGCATGCGCTTCGGGTCGAAACGGCCCGAAGCATCCATGTGGAGGTGCCTCTTGAAATCCTTCCAGTCCACGCCGTAGGGCGGATTGGCGACGATGGCGTCGAACTTGTCGAGCAGGAAATGATCGTTGGTGAGGGTGTTGCCCCATTCGATGCGGGCGTCCTGCCGGAACCGCGCCTCGATGGCCGCCAGGGCGTAGAGGGCGTCGTTCAATTCCTGGCCGCGCGTGCGCACGGAGAGTTCGGGGAAGGCGTCGCGCAGGGCATCCTCGGTGGCAAACAGGCAGTTGCCGCCGCCACTGGCCATGTCCTAAACGTCGGCGATGCCGGCGCAGCCCTTGCCTTCGCGGCGCAGTTCGACAATCAGGGCGCTCGCGAGGTCGATGACATCGGACGGGGTGTATTGCTCGCCGGCCGTCTCCGCCGAGATGTCCGCCCACTTGCGTTTGATGTGCTCCTCGATGGTGGTGATTTCGGAGTTATCGAAAGGCGTGAGGTCGATGGACGCCCACTTCTGCGCGAATGGGTAGAGCGGGCAGTTGTCGCGGCTGAACAGGTCGGATGCCTTGCCCTGCATGTCGAGGAACTTGGCTTGCCCCTGGGCGTAACCGATGCCCAGCAGCCGCTTGGTGTCGGGGTCGTATTGATCGAGGTGGGCGAGCAGGCGGTTGAGGAGCCGAATATTCCAGCCACTCACGATGCGCGGCGTCCTCGACATTGAACGCGGTAGCGGTTGCCTGCTTGTACTCGTCGACGCGCCCCTGCCGAAACCGCCGCAGCCGCGATTCGAGCATCATCAGGGCGAAGAACGGCATCATGTAGGCAGGCCATTCGCTGGCCTTTATGCCGGCCCCGCGCAAGGTGTCGGCCGTCTCCCAGATCTTGTCCGCGCAGGAGAGCAGTCCCGCTCCGATTTTCTGGGTCATTTTGTCCTGCTCGTTTTCTGGCGACCCTGGACGGCTGGGTCGGCAATCGCGACTCCGACTCGCCCGCAATGCTCCCGAATCAATACTTCAACCATGTTGGCGATGCTGCGGTGTTCCTGGGCGGCGGCGGCGCGAAGTGCATCTTTCAGGCAGGGTTCGATGCGAAAGCTCAGCGTGGCGGTCTTGGCGTTGGCCATTTGTTCCTCATGCGCTTTTGTACTGCGGAAGTGCGGTAATGTACTGGAACGTCCGGCATAATCCAAATGAAATAACGGCACCGCGTAGCGGGAGGGGAATGCATGATTCCCCCAGCGCGGCATCTGAACAACAGAAGTGGGCGGTGTTTCGCATGAATGTAAAAAATCTGCTGGCAACGCAGCACGCGGGGTTTATCAGTCTGCATGAAGTGCTTACCCGGATGACCCAAGCAGACGGAGCGACCCATCAGGAGGCGGCGATGCTGCTGCACCGACTGCTTTGGGCGGAGGATGAGAGTGTTCGCCCTCGCTGGCATGAGTACAGCACTCTTTACGGAAAGCGAGTTGCCAGCGACAAGCAAGGGACGGCCTCATGGGAATGCCTGCGGCAAGCCGCAAACTCCGGATTACCCGCCGAGTGGAGCGACGATGAAATTCCTTTCTGACTTTCACTCCTGTGGCTTCGAGGAGGCAGAAATCATTACGTTCTTGGCAAAGCACGGCATCAGCATTGGCGATGCTCCTGTCTCGCCCGCGCCGGTCGCAGGTGATTCATCCCCGGACTGGAAACGGATAATGGCCGTGCTTCCCAAGCTCACCGACACAGAGGCGGCTTCGGCCTTTGTCGGTCTCGACTTGGCTGGGCCGGGTTGGCTGTCCGACGACGACCAGGCCGAGCTTTCACGGTGGCAATCGGTCATCCGGCGCGCGATTCTCGCCGGGGATCTGGCGGCGGATGAATCCGACTTCGAGCGCGATGGAACACCAAAGGAGTGGAGCATCTTCCCCGCCGATCTGGCGGCATGGTGTGCAGCGAAGGGGTTAGCCTATCCGTTGCCCGGCGGTGTCGATCTGCCGGCGACGGATGCCGGGTTGCGCAACGCGCTGACCAGTTGCGACCAGGAACGTGCACAGTGGAAAGCAAAAGTCGGGGCGCTTGAAGCGACCGGCGATCAACGCGCAAGCCTGCAAGCCGAAGTCGACCGGCTGCGCGGCGAGCTTCGCGCCAAGACAGATGAGGTCGCGGTGCTGACCCGGGATCGAGATGCATTGAAAACCGTCACCTTGTCTGGCAAGGGAAGGTCGACGGCGCTGAAAATCATCGGCGGCCTGGCGATGAAAGGCTACGGCATGACCATTCACGCGGATCGATTGGAGGGCATCGCGGATATGGTCAAAGACCTTGAGAAAGTCGGGGCGGGCGTGACAGAAAAGACGCTGCGAGAATGGATCAAGGAAGCATCGAACGTCATTGATCCACCGAAACCGTAATCCTGCGATCGGCTGGAAGCGCTCATGAACACTTGAGTGCATCGGTAATTACCGAACGGGAACACGGTAATTACCGCATTCGCGAGGCGGCAATTCCCAACATGGCGGCATGTTCAACAACACCCAACGAGGTGCCAACATGTCGCATACCATCCTTCGCCTTCCCGCCGTGCTCCGCGAACGCGGCCGCTCCCGTAGCGCGCATTACATGGACATTCAGCAGGGTTTGTTCACGCCTCCGGTGCCGATAGGCGCGCGAGCAGTGGGCTGGCCCGCCGATGAGTTGGCGATGCTCAACGCGGCCCGCATCGCCGGCAAGGCCGACGACGAAATCCGGACGCTGGTGATCAAACTGGAAGCCGCCCGCAAAGTTGCGGCGTAGGGGGCGGCCATGCGACGCGCGAACCCCACGCGGGGACTGAATCAAGGCGCCTTCGGCTTCAAGCGCGACCGGCTGCCGAATCCTGTCGAGTACTACCGGGAACAGGGCTTGAAGCTGCTCGGCGGCGGCGGATGGAAATCCGCTGTCTGTCCGTTCCACCAGGACACCACGCCCAGCTTGCGGGTTCGGATCGAGACCGGCGCATTTCGCTGCA
>JAPLRA010000392.1 GCA_026399445.1 Sulfuritalea sp. | reverse complement strand
GGCGCACGTGGGGGATTTCGATCAGCTCGAAGGCGGCTTCGTGCATCGGCGCCTTGAATTCCTTGTAGCGCGCCCAGTCGCAGTAGGCCTTCTTGACCACGATACTGCCTTTCAGCAGCAGGCGTTCGAGCACTTTCTTGATGTCGAACTGCGCGTACTTCGCGTCGCGCACGCCGAGGGCGACGTTCTCGAAGTCGCAGAACAGCGCCATGCTGGTGATTTCAGGGTTTCCTGCCATGAATGGACTCCTGTAAACAAGCTGCGATGATAACAGCGTCGCCCAGACTACCGGCGGCAGCGGGCATAATGCGCGCTCGCTCACGTCACTGAAGCTCCCGCATGCCCACCCCGCTCGAAACCCTGCACCGTGTCTTCGGCTATTCCTCTTTTCGCGGGCCGCAGGCGGAGATTGTCGACCATCTGATGGGCGGCGGCGATGCGCTGGTGCTGATGCCCACCGGCGGCGGCAAATCGCTGTGTTACCAGATACCTTCGATGCTCCGGGAGGGCGTCGGTGTGGTGGTCTCGCCCCTGATCGCACTGATGCAGGATCAGGTCGATGCCCTGCTGCAGGCCGGCGTGCGCGCGGCCTTTCTGAATTCATCGCAGGATTTCACGACAGCATCGGAGGTCGAGCGACGCTTGCGCAGCGATGAGCTGGATCTGATCTACGTCGCGCCGGAACGCTTGTTGACCGAGCGCTTCCTCGCTGTCATGGATCATCTGCAGAGCCGGAATCGCCTCGCCCTGTTTGCCATCGACGAGGCACACTGCGTCTCGCAATGGGGGCATGACTTCCGCCCGGAATACATTCAGCTTTCCGTCCTGCATCAGCGCTATCCGACGGTACCGAGGATTGCCCTGACGGCGACGGCCGACCAGTTGACGCGACGGGAAATCATCACCCGCCTCGGTCTCGATGAAGCGCGCGTGTTCATTTCCAGTTTCGACCGGCCGAATATCCGCTACACGGTTGTCGAACGCGACAATCCGCGCAGGCAACTGCTCGACTTCCTGGCCGGCCATCGCGGCGCCGCCGGCATCGTCTATTGCCTCTCGCGCAAGAAGGTCGACGAAACCGCGGCGTGGCTCAATGAACAGGGCATCACCGCCCTGCCCTACCACGCCGGGCTCGATTCGGTCCTGCGCCAAACGAATCAGCAGCGTTTCCTGCGTGAAGACGGCATCGTCATGGTCGCCACCATCGCGTTTGGCATGGGCATCGACAAACCGGATGTGCGCTTCGTCGCCCACCTCGACCTGCCCAAGAGCCTCGAAGCCTACTATCAGGAAACCGGCCGCGCCGGCCGCGATGGCGAACCTGCCGAGGCCTGGATGACCTATGGCCTCAACGACGTGGTGATCCATCGCATGCGCATCGAGGAATCGGTCGCCGGCGACGAACAGAAACGTGTCGAGCGCGGCAAACTCGACGCCCTACTGGCCTGGTGCGAAACCGCCGACTGCCGGCGTGCGCTGCTGCTCAGGTATTTCAGCGAGGAAGCGAGCGCCTGCGGCAACTGCGACACCTGCCTCGAGCCGCCTGAATTATGGGACGGCACCGTTGCCGCGCAGAAGGCCATGTCGGCGGCCTTGCGCACCGGGCAGCGCTTCGGCGCCGGCCATCTGATCGACATCCTGCGCGGTAAGGCCACCGAAAAAGTACAGCAATTCGGTCACGCCGACCTGCCTACCTTCGGCGCCGGGACCGATCTGGATGATGCCGGCTGGCGCTCGGTGTTCCGCCAGTTGCTGGCCGCCGGTTTGCTGCATGCCGATGCCCGGGCCTACGGCGGGCTGCGTCTGACCGATGCGGCACGGCCGGTGCTGAAAGGCGAAACCACGCTGTCGCTGCGCAAGCAGGTAGTCCGTATCCGCGGCAAGAAGTCGGCGCTGGCGACACGGCGATCCGGCACCGGTGCGCCCTTGGCTGAAACCGATACGCCGCTATTCGAAGCCCTGCGCGTGTGGCGCGCCGATCTGGCGCGGGAGCAAGGCGTACCCGCCTACGTCATCCTGCACGACAAGAGCCTGCGGGAGCTCGCGACGCGACGCCCTGCCAGTCCGGCAGAGTTGCTTTCGGTGCTGGGCATCGGTCAGGCCAAGGCCGATCGCTACGGAGAAGCCCTGCTTCGGATGCTGGCTTGAGCCCGAGCGAATTTTCCGTCGAAATTGCATCAGAACGGCATCTCGACAGGCGATAATGGCGAGCTGCCAAACAATGGAAAAGTTTGCAATGAAGCGCGTCGACGATTTTCGCCTGCGGCTGGGCAAGAAGGAGCTGGTACCGATCATGGTCGGCGGCATGGGCGTCGACATTTCGACCGCCGAGCTTTCGCTGGAAGCCGCGCGATTGGGTGGCATCGGCCACATTTCGGATGCGATGGTACCCACGGTTTCCGACCGGCGCTTCAACACCAAGTATGTCAAGAACAAGCTCCGGCAATTCAAGTTCAACGTCGCCAATACCGACAAGGCTATCGTCAAGTTCGACCTCGGCCTGCTCGCCGAGGCCACCGCGTTGCATGTCGGCCGCACCATGGAGGCCAAGCGCGGAACCGGTCTGATTTTCATCAACTGCATGGAAAAGCTGACCATGAACGCGCCGAAGGAAACCCTGCGCGTTCGTTTGAAGGCAGCGCTGGACGCCGGCATTGACGGCATCACCCTGGCGGCAGGACTGCATCTGGGTTCGTTTGCGCTGATGGAGGATCATCCACGCTTCCGCGATGTCCAACTCGGGATAATCGTTTCGTCCCTGCGCGCCCTGCAACTCTTTTTGAAAAAGAGCGCCCGCACCGGCCGCCTTCCGGATTACATCGTCATCGAAGGGCCGCTGGCCGGCGGGCATCTGGGTTTCGGCATGGACTGGTCGCAATACGATCTGGTCAAGATCGTTCTTGAAATTCGCGACTGGATGAAGGCCGAGCAATTGGATATTCCGCTGATCCCGGCCGGCGGCATCTTCACCGGATCGGATGCGGTTGCCTTCATGGAAATGGGCGCCGCCGCCGTGCAGGTGGCGACCCGCTTTACCGTGGCAAACGAATGCGGCCTGCCCGAAGATGTTCAGCAGGAATACTTCAAAACCAGCGAGAGCAACATCGTGGTGAATACCATTTCACCGACCGGTTACCCGATGCGTATGCTGGCGAACAGCCCCGCTATCGGCACCGGCATCCGTCCGAACTGCGAGGCCTTCGGCTACCTGCTGGATTCCAACGGAAACTGTCAGTACATCGAGGCCTACAATCGAGAGGTGGCGCTTCATCCTGACGCGAAGAAGGTCCATGTGATGGACAAGACCTGCCTGTGCACCCACATGCGCAACTTCGAGCTCTGGACCTGCGGTCATTACACCTACCGACTGAAGGACACCACCCGCCGCAATGAAGACGGCAGCTATCGACTCCTCAGCGCGGAGCACATCTTTCGCGACTACCAGTTCAGCACCGACAACAAAATAGCGCTGCCGGATTAAGCGGGAAAGACTCCGGTCGACAGATAGCGGTCGCCGCGATCGCAAACGATGGTGACGATCACCGCATTCTCCACCTGGCTCGCGATACGCAAAGCCACGACCAGCGAGCCGCCGGATGAGATTCCGGCGAAGATGCCTTCTTCGCGTGCCAGGCGCCGCGCCATTTCCTCGGCCTGTCCCTGACCGACGTTCTCGACCTGATCCACGCGCGAACCATCGTAGATCTTCGGCAGGTAGGCTTCCGGCCACTTGCGGATGCCGGGGATCTGCGAGCCTTCCTCGGGCTGGCAGCCGACGATGCGGATTGCCGGATTCTGTTCCTTGAAGTAGCGCGAGCAGCCCATGATGGTGCCCGTGGTGCCCATGCTCGAAACAAAATGTGTAATGCGGCCACCGGTGTCGCGCCAGATCTCGGGGCCGGTACCCTCGTAGTGAGCCAGAGGATTGTCCGGATTGGCGAACTGGTCGAGCACGATGCCCTTGCCGTCGGCCATCATCCGGTCGGCCAGATCACGCGCCGCTTCCATGCCACCCGCTTTGGGGGTCAGCACCAGTTCGGCGCCGAAGGCGCGCATGGTCTGGCAGCGTTCGACACTCTGATTCTCCGGCATGATCAGGATCATGCGATAGCCGCGCATTGCCGCGGCCATCGCCAGCGCGATGCCGGTATTGCCCGACGTGGCTTCGATCAACGTATCGCCGGGCGTGATTCGACCGCGCGTTTCGGCGTGGCTGATCATGGACAGCGCCGGACGGTCCTTGACCGAACCTGCGGGGTTGTTGCCTTCCAGTTTGGCCAGGATAACGTTGTTGCGCCGCGTGTTTTCGTCGCCAGGAATCCGTTTGAGTTGGACCAGCGGCGTGTTGCCGACGAAGTCTTCCAGCGTCTTCCAGTTCATGGCCGGAAACTCACCTGGCGAGCCATTTCACGTAGTCGGCCACACCCTCTTCCACCGCGGCAAACTCCTCCTGATAGCCGGCGCCGCGCAAAGCGGATAGGTCGGCCTCGGTAAAACTCTGGTATTTGCCCTTCAACGCATCCGGAAAGGGAATGTATTCGATGATGCCTTGCGCCACGAGTTGGGCTACCGACTGGGCCGGCTTGCCTTCCAGCGCACGACAGGCGTTCACGGTGGCGGCGGCAAGCTCATTGAAGGTCTGCGCGCGGCCGGTGCCGAGATTGAAGATGCCGGACGCCCGGCTTTCGAGAAAAGCCATGTTGACCTTCACCACGTCGCCGACATACACGAAATCGCGTCGCTGCTCGCCGTTGCCGTAACCACCGTAGCCTTCGAACAGCTTGACCTTGCCGGATGCCCGGTACTGGTTGAAGTGATGAAAGGCGACCGACGCCATGCGTCCCTTGTGCTGTTCCCGCGGGCCATAGACATTGAAATAACGGAAGCCGGCCACCTGGGACTCGGCATTGATCGCCTCCGGGCCAAAGCGGCGGCGCACCACCTGGTCGAACAGGAATTTCGAGTAGCCGTAAACATTGAGCGGTGCTTCGAATTCGCGCTCTTCGCGGAATACTCCGCCGCCGCCATACACGGACGCCGAGGAGGCATACAGCAGCGGAACTTCCTGCTCGGAGCAGAAATCCAGCAATGACAGCGAATAGCGGTAGTTGTTGGCCATCATGTAGCGGCCGTCGGTTTCCATGGTGTCGGAGCACGCGCCTTCATGCAGGATGGCCTCGACGGCACCGTCCAGTTGCCCGCTCTCGACCAGTTCCAGGAACTCCTGCTTGTCCAGATAATCGGCGATCTCGCAATCGGTCAGATTGAGGAACTTGTCGGCGCGCGCCAGGTTATCGACCGCAATGATGTCGGACACGCCGCGCTCGTTGAGCGCCTTGACCAGATTTGCGCCGATGAATCCGCAGGCGCCGGTGACGACGTAATAGCTCATGAGACCCCTAGCTGACTTGCTTCAATTCTTCCAGCGAGCACGTCGCCGTGCCCAGTTTACCGACGACGATGCCAGCCGCGAGATTGGCCTGGCGCATGGCCTGCGGTAGCGACAATCCGCTGCCCAGCATCACCGCCAGCGTCGCGATGACCGTATCCCCGGCTCCACTGACATCATAAACCTCACGCGCCACTGCCGGCTCATGGGCGACGCCTTCCGATGAAAACAGCGTCATGCCTTCCTCGCTGCGGGTAACCAGCAGTGCGCCGAGTTTCAATTCGTCGCGCAGGTGAGTGGCCTTCCGCGCAAGTTCCGCATCGTCCTGCCAGCGGCCGACCACCTGACGCATCTCTGAGCGGTTGGGCGTGAGCAGCGTGGCACCGGCATAGCGGGCGTAGTCCTCGCCCTTGGGATCGACCAGAACCGGCTTGCCGGCCGCTCGGGCAAGGCGAATCATTTCCGTAATGTGCGTGAGGCCGCCCTTGCCATAGTCGGAGAGGATGACGACATCGCATGCCGCCAGCCGCGCCTGAAAATCCGCCAGCTTGGCCTGCAGGACTTCGTGATCCGGCGCATTTTCAAAGTCGATGCGCAGCAGTTGCTGCTGGCGGCCGACCACGCGCAGTTTGACGGTGGTGCTGAGCTTGGCATCCTCGTGCAAGCTGCACTCGATGCCGGAGTCTTTCATCAGGCGTGCCAGATTCTGTCCCGCCTCGTCGGCCCCGACCACGGACAGCAAGGCCACGCGCGCGCGCAGCGCCGCGCAGTTTCGGGCGACATTGGCGGCGCCGCCCGGGCGCTCCTCGGTACGCTCGACCTTGACCACGGGCACCGGTGCTTCCGGCGAAATGCGCGAGACCTCGCCGAACCAGTAGCGGTCCAGCATTACGTCACCGACCACCAGGATGCGCGTGGCTGAGGTATCTGGAACCGTGTTCATAGCCGTCCGATGGCGAAGTACTCTAGTCCGGCCTTGCGCGGTGTCGCCGGATCATAAAGGTTGCGGCCGTCGAAAATCACCGGCGTTTTCAGCTTGGCCTTGATGGCGTCGAAGTCGGGGCTGCGGAATTCCTTCCACTCGGTGACGATGGCCAGGGCATCGGCGCCGTCCAGTGCCGCCATCGGCGTAGCCGCATAGCTGATACGCGGGTTGTCACCGAGGATCCGCTGCGCTTCGTGGGTGGCCACCGGATCATAGGCGCGGATCGATGCGCCACGCGCCAACAAGTCGGCAATCAGCACCAGACTCGGCGCTTCACGCATGTCGTCGGTATTCGGCTTGAACGCCAGTCCCCACAGGGCAAAAGTCTTGCACCTGCAAAGCCTGCCCGGCATCCTGCGCCGTGCGGATCAGGGCCTGCACATCCTTGGGAAAGCAGGAACCGCCATAGCCGACGCCCGGATAAAGAAAATGGAAGCCGATGCGCGGGTCGGAACCAATGCCCTTCCTCACCAGTTCGATGTCGGCTCCCAACTTTTCGGCCAGATTGGCCAGCTCGTTCATGAAGCTGATGCGAGTAGCCAGCATGGCGTTGGCGGCGTATTTGGTCAGTTCTGCGCTCTTCACGTCCATCACGATCAGGCGTTCGTGATTGCGCTGGAAGGGCGCGTAGAGCTCGCGCATCAGTTCGATGGCACGGGCGTCGTCGGCGCCGACGACGATGCGGTCGGGCTTCATGAAGTCGTCCACCGCCGCGCCTTCCTTGAGGAACTCGGGGTTGGAGACGACGCTGAAGTCGATCTTCGCGCCCCGCGCTGTCAGTTCCTCGGCAATCGCCGCCCGCACCTTGTCGGCGGTACCGACCGGCACCGTGGATTTGTCCACCACGACCTTGTAGCCGGTCCTGGAGGACGCCATGGGCGACCGCAGCTTCGATGTCGGTGGTGAAGCGCAGGCGCCCCGCTGCTTCATTCTTCCGCACCATGGCCTCGAGGCCCGGCTCGTAGATCGGGATGCCGCCTTCATTGAGGGTGCGTATCTTGGCCGCGTCCAGATCGAGGCAAAGCACATCGTTGCCGACGTCCGCGAGGCAGGTGCCGGAAACAAGACCGACGTAACCGGTGCCGATGACTGTGATTTTCATACGTTGTTCAGATAGTGATGTCGAATTCTTCAGTGCGCTTTGGCGGATAGGTTTCCCAGCCTCCGCAGCCGGGGCAGCGCCAATAGAACTGACGCGCCTTGAACCCGCAGGCGTCGCAGCGATAGCGCGCAACGCGGCGGGTGTGATTGTGGATCAGGTTCTTGATCAGTTCCAGGTCGGCCCGTTTTTCGGGAGGCGCCACCAGTATCTGCGCCTCGAGCAGCTTGTCGAGCCCGAGCAGCGTCGGATTGCGACGCAGTTCATCGCGCACCAGGGCGTAGGCCGCCTCGGCGCCATCGTTGTCGAGTTCGGCACGGAACACCGAGTCGAGCAGGTCAAGCGACGGATGGCGTTCCAGCCAGCCACGCAGCAACTGAATACCCTGCTCCTTGCGTCCCAGTTGGATATGCACGGCCAGCAGCTTTTCCGCGGCCAATGCCAGGAACACCGGATTCTGCTGTTCGATGCGCTTCCAGCAATCGATCGCCGTCTCGCCATCGCCGACTTTCGCCGCGAGATCGCCGAGCAGCAGTGTGGCGCGCACGCACTTGCGATTGACCACCAACGCTTCGTCCAGCAGGCGTCTCGCTTCGTCATGGCGATCGTGAAGCATTTCGTTCGCCGCCATCTCGCAACGAAACTCGGCAATTTCCTTTTGCCAGAGGTGATCAGAATGGTTCGGCATGGCATCGCAAATGGCAATCGCCTTGGCCCATTCCTTCTCCTGCTGATAGATTTGAGATAGTCCTGACCGAGTTCGGACAGGGCATTCAGTCGCTGCTTGGCAGAAAGTCCATCGCGTTCGATGAGGTTCTGATGCACGCGGATGGCGCGGTCGGTTTCACCGCGCCGGCGAAACAGGTTGCCCAGCGCGAAGTGCAATTCAATGGTTTCCGGATCGACACGCGCCGCCTCGATGAAGGCTTCGATGGCTTGATCGGGCTGCTCGTTGAGCAGGAAATTCAGCCCCTTGAAGTAGGAGCGCGGCAAGGCGCGTGACTCTTTCAGGAGATGTTTGATATCTATCCGGGCAGCGATCCAGCCCAGGCCGAAGAAGGCGGGCAGCACCAGCAACCACCAAAGTTCGATCTCCATGCCCTTAACCCGGCTCGCGATCAGGTTTGCGCTGCGGGCGCAGGAACACACTCAAAGCGGCCGTCAGGCCAACCGCGACGCCAATCGCGAATACGGCGAGGATGACCACCGAGACCGGCGCCGTCCAGGCCTGATCGAGGAAGAAACGCAATTCCATCGGACCGCTGTTCTTGATCGCCAGGCCGAACAGCCCGACGAAGACCACGATACGCAGCAGCCAGACAAGAAGCTTGATCAAAGTGGTCACGACAGCGCAGTCAAGTGTTAGACATGCGCTAAAAAAAGCGGCACCTGCCTAAGGTGCCGCGTTGATGCAAGTTGGAACAGCGCGACTCATGGC
>JAPLRA010000477.1 GCA_026399445.1 Sulfuritalea sp. | reverse complement strand
TCACCACGCAGGCCACCGCCTACGACGCCATGCTGACCATGGCGACGCACGGAATTCGTCACCTGGTGATTGTCGACTCCGAAGACCGGCTGGTCGGAGTGGTTTCCGAGCGCGATCTGTTTGCCTTGCAACGCATCGGCTTGCGCAGCATACGCAAGGTGATCGAGGTCGCGATGGATATCGATGCCCTCAGTCAGGCCGCCGGCGATGTGCGCCGCCTGTGCCTCAACATGCTGGGGCAGGGCGTCAGCGCGGAAAAGTTGACGCAGTTTATCTCCGGCCTCAACGATCGCCTGACGCGCCGCGTGATCGAAATCACTCTGATGCAGCACGATCTGTTCGGGCTCGACTGGGCCTGGCTGGCGTTCGGCTCCGAGGGCCGCGACGAGCAGACCTTCAGCACCGATCAGGACAACGGGATCATCTTCATCTGCCCCGACTTCGCCGATCGCGATGCGCTGCAGTTGCGCTTTCTGGATTTCGCCCGCGATGTCAACGCAGGCCTGGCGCGTTGCGGCTTCCCGCTGTGCAAGGGCAACATCATGGCCAGCAATCCGCTGTGGTGCCTGACCCAGGACGAATGGCAGGAGCGCTTTACCCAGTGGGTACGGCTGCCGGAGCCCGAGGCGCTGCTCAACGCCACCATCTTTTTCGACTTCCGCCCGCTCTACGGCAACGAGGCCCTGGCGAAGGCCTTGCGCAAATGGCTGCTGGACCTGACCGGCAACGCCAAGATGTTCCTTCGCTTCATGGCCGAGAACGCGGTGAAAGCCACGCCGCCCGTGGGCATGATTCGCGATTTTGTGTACGACAACAATCCGGATTTTCCGCATACGATTGATCTCAAGGCATTTGGTGCGCGGCCCTTTGTCGACGCCGCCCGCATCATCGCGCTGGCGCACGGCATTCCGCACAGCAGCACCGTCGATCGGCTGCGTACGGCCGCCGAGCAGAAGCGGCTGGGCGGTGATGACATCGATGCGGTGATCGAAAGCTTTTTCGTCATCCAGCAGCTGCGCTTGCGCAATCAGCGTCCCGGCATTCCGCCGGGCGCGGAGAACCGCATTGACCCGGACAAGCTCAATGACCTGGATCGCCAGGTGCTGAAAGAGGCCTTCAAACACTCCAAGCGCCTGCAGTCGCGGCTTCAGCTTGAATACAGGCTGTGAGTGAACGCTTGTGAATAAATCTACTGCGCGTGCCGGATCGGGGCTTGGGCGGTGCTCGCTATCCTCATGTACAGAAACGTACATTCCGGTAGCTGTGCTCCGGCCGCACCCCGCTGCGGCCCGCTCGCTACGATTTCTTCACAAGCTATGAGCGTCACTGCCGTCCCCCTGCGTACACCGCTGCTTCGCGGCGAGCGACGCCCGCGCATCGCTCTGGTCGGGCTGCCGGGCGGCGGCAAGACGACGCTGTTCGATGCGGTGTCGAGCACGGCGCCGCAACGCGGCGAATTGACCGGCACTCACCGGGTCTATCGCGAGTGTACGGTGCAGATCGGCTTCGATGAAGCCAGCGTGGTCGATCTGCCGAGCATCCATTCCCTGCATCATCTGGAAGGCGACGATCTTTCCGCACTGAAATATTTGCTGTGGGGCGACGAGCGCCCGCCGGTTTCGGTGCACGAGGATTCGGGTCCTCCAGCGCCCTTTGCGCCACCCGATCTGATTATTCAGGTGGTCGATGCCAGCAGTCTGCAAAGCCATCTCGAACTGACGCTGGAACTGAGCCAGCTCGGCCGCCCCATCGTGCTGGCGCTCAATCACATGGACGAGGCGGCGAAGAAGGGCCTCTACATCAACATCAAGGCCTTGCAAGAACTCCTGGGCATGCCGGTGGTACCTACGGTGGCCCTGATGGGGCAGGGCCTCGCTCAGCTTTTCAGCACCGCCGTGGATGCGGCGCGCGCGGCCACCTGCCCCTTGCCGCAACCCCCCAGCAGGCATATCGCCGACAGCCTGCAGGCGCTGACGACAGCCATGAACCGGCCCGAGATCCATACCGCCTTCCGGGTGCCGCATCCCTTGCTGCTGGTGCAGTTTGCCGCGGCCGACGGCTTTATCGAGGAGGAACTGGGTCAGCATTTTTCCGCTTTGCTGCCGGAGTTCCAGGCTCTGCGTGAAGCGGCCGGCGAGAGGCTGCCGCGGCCGCTGGCGGATGAACTGCATGCCGATCTCCACCATCGTGCCGCGACCTTGGTCGAGGCTGCGCTGCGCATGGGCTCGCCGACGGCCAGGCGCGACTGGCGCTACTGGCTGGACGAACTGTTCCTGCATCCGCAGTGGGGCCTGATCGGCAGCCTGGCCGTGTTTGCCGCCGTGCTGTTCGTGGTGTTCGAGATCAGCGGCTGGATCGACTCCATGACCACCGCGCGGCTGACTGAAACATTTGTCGATTGGCAGCCGCAGTCCACCGGGGGCGTCGTCGGTCGCGCCGTGCTGGATGGCCTCATCGGTCTGGTCGGCATCGTGGTGCCCTACATGATCCCGTTGGTCATGCTGCTGGTCGCGCTGGAAGAGGCCGGCCTGATGCACCGCATCGCCTTCGTGGTCGACCGCGGCTTCCACCAGATCGGCCTGCATGGCGGCGTGGCCGTGCCCTTCCTGCTCGGACTGGGTTGCAATGTGCCGGCCATTTCCGGTGCGGCGAAGGCCACCAGCGGCCGGGAACGGGTGATTGCCTCGGTACTGATCACTTTTGTCCCGTGTTCGGCACGTTCCGCCATCATTCTCGCCATTGCCGGGAAATATCTCGGCGCCGCCGGGGTGTTCGGCATATTTGCACTGACCCTGATCATCATTGCCGGCATGGGCCGGCTGCTATCGCGGCGCAACCGGGAACTCGGCCCCGGCCAGGTTCAGGAAATCCCGGTATATGCACTACCTACCTGGCGCGTATTGCTGGCCGAGACGTGGGAGCGCACCAGCGACATATTGACCATCGTTACGCCCTTGCTGGTGGGCGGCAGCGTGGTGCTGGCCCTGCTCAACCACGTCGGCGCGGACAACCTCATCAACATCCTGCTGACGCCGGTCACCGTCTGGTGGTTGGGCCTGCCGCTGGCTCTGGGCGTGCCTTTGCTGTTCGGCGTGTTGCGCAAGGAGCTCTCGCTGCTGATGATCTACCAGGCGCTGGGCACCCAGGAAATCGGCAGCCGGCTCGACTCTGTGCAGATCGTGACGCTGCTGTTGTTCCTGACCTTCTATATCCCCTGCGTGTCCACGTTCGCCGTGATGCTCAAGACCATCGGCCGCAGGGATGCGCTGTTCTCGGTGGCCACGTCGGTTGGAACGGCTCTGCTGGTTAGCGGTGTCGTGCGCATTATGCTGGGCGGCGTGCGGATGTTTGCGGGCTGACCGCGATGACAAGGGCAACTTTGACTCTCAACCGGTTGCGGCCAGCAGTGTTACCGTACAATCTGCAGGCTCCGTGAGACGAGGCATCAACCATGCAAGAATTCGATTTCGACAGTGCCATAGACATGCACCGGTCGTGGAAAATGAAGTTCCATCTGGCGATCGACACTATTCGCAGCGAGGACTTCGACACGCAGCCGATTGGCGACGAGGCTGGATGCAGCCTCGGCCAATGGCTGGCGGCCAATGCGGGTGAACTGGCGCGATTCGGTTCTGCCAGGGAACTATTGGCGATTCATCAGGAATTTCATCGCCAGTCGGCGTCCATCGCCGACGCCATCAAGAAGGGCGGAATCCTGCACCTCACGGACCCGACCATCGTCGAATTTGGAAAGTTGTCGGCAAGGATTGAAGCATTGCTGTTGCAACTCAGATCGCAAATCCAGCAGGCCGGGTGACGCCGGCTGCAGCCACCATCAACCGATCGACCCTCATCGAACCTGCCCATCCAGACACCATGAACCGAGCTACCATCTACATCAAGACTGAAAAAGGCGAGCGTATGGCGGTCTCGGCGTCGCTTGCCGATGATCTGCGCGCCATACTCGATGCAATCGACGGGCTCACGGCCGTCAATGCGCTGCAACGAAAGCTCGACTTTCTTACCGCCGGCAGCCTCGACGAGGCGCTGGCCGCCCTTGTCTCCGATGATCTGATTCGCGATGTTCCGAGTGCGGAGCCCGATTCGACCTTAACGTCGGCAGAGGAGTCTGCGCGCAAGGCCCAGGAACTGCGTGACAAGATTCGCGACCGGCGCAAGGGCGGTGACCTTTCGCGGGCGTCGCCGGCGATCGATGCCTGGTACAAGGCGCGGCGTGAAGCCGAAGCGCAGGCGGCCACGGAGGCCGAACAAGCGGCGCGACATTCCGACGAAGAGGAGGCCAAGCGAGCGGAAGCCAAGATGGCACGGCGGATACTCGATGAACAGAATAAGCGGATTGCCGCAGATCACGCCCGCCGTGCCGCCGAAGAGCAGGCGAAGCGTGCGATCGAGGAACTGGCGAAGCGGGAAGCTGTTGATAAGGCGCGGCGCGAGGAGGAAGAGCCGGCCCGGCGTGCTGCCGAGGAGGAGGTGCGGCACAGGGAGGCGGAGCGGGTCCGTCTGGAGGCCGAAGAGCAGGCTCGACTATTGGCCGAGGAGCATATCCGCCGTGAGGCCGCTGAACGCGCCCGGCTGGAAGCTGAGGCACAGGCGCAGCTGCTGGCCAGGGAACTGGCGCAACGCGATGCCGAGGCGCAGGCCCGCCGGGTGGCCGAGGAGGAAGCCCGGCGCGAGACGGAGCGAGAGCGCCACGAAGCCGAGGAACGCGCCCGGGTGGCAGCGGAAGAGCAGGCCTGGCGCGAGGCGGAAGAGAAGTTCCGGCGCGATGAGCAGGAGGCCGTCGAGGAGGCACGCAAGCGGGCTGCGGCGAAGGGTACCAAGCTGGCTTCAACCAAGCCGCGCAACTGGGCGCTGCCGCTTGCGCTGGGGCTGGTGGCCCTGGTGGTGGTGGCCCTGGTGGCTGTTCATCTGATCTCCTACGATGGCCAGATTCCTCAATTCGAGAAAGCGGCCGCGGCGCAGTTTCAGCAGCCGGTAAAAATCAAGGCGCTGCGCCTCTCGTTGCTGCCGAAAGTGCAGTTGCGGCTGGAGGACGTTTCAATCGGCGCCGAGGGGCAGATCAAGGTTCCCCAGATCAGGGCAACCGGCGATCTGGGTAATCTGTTCAGCGACAAGAAGGTATTCAAGTCGGTTGAACTGGATTCGCCGGAGGTGACGGAAGCGGGCCTGGGCTGGATCCTGTTCGGCAAGCCAGCGGTGCAGGACGTGGTATTTGGGCAGGTAACAGTCGCGAATGCCCGTGTCGAGTCGAAAAGCCTCAATCTGCCGGTTTTTGACGCGAAGATGCAGTCAGACGGTCAGGGCGCCTGGAAGGCCATTGTCATTGAGTCGGCAGACAAGAATCTGAATCTGGAACTGACGCCCAAGGGCGAGTCGGTGCAGATCGAGGTCAAGGCAAGGACGTTCAAGATTCCATTCGGTTCGGAACTGACCCTGGATGAGATGGTCGCCAGCGGCACGGCGAACAGGGCTGAACTCTCTGTGACGGAATTCAAGGGATATGCTTTCGGCGGAATACTCAGCGGCAATGCGGTCCTGAAATGGGGCGGGCAATGGAGTTTTGCCGGGGGGTTGAGCGCCAAGCAGGTCGACATGGTCCGCCTTGTTCCCGGGCTGATGGAAGGAAGAATGGTGGGTACGGGAGCGTATGCCATGCAGGCAGCCGACCCCGCCAAGCTGTTCGCCGCGAACCGACTGGAAGGCAACTTCGTGGTCGCGAGAGGAACCCTCATGGGGGTAGATCTCGGGCGCATGGTGCAAGGGGGGGCGATGAGCGGCGAGACCAAGTTCGCGGAACTTGCGGGAAGCTTCCTGCATGATCGCGGCACGACTCAGTTCAGACAGGTGCGTCTGACCGAGGGTGCGATCACGGCAACTGGCGGGGTCGATGTCGATGTCGAGAGCAATGTGCGCGGGCGCTTCGCCGTGGATTTAAAAATGTCTTCGGAACAGCGGCGGGCGAATCTGGTGGTCGCAGGCAACCTGAAGAAGGTTGAATGGCGCCGTCCGTAGAAACGCCCGGATTATCAGAAAGGACTCCAATGAATCCCCAAAACGGTTATGACGTTGAAGACATCACGGTTGGCATGAGCGCGGAAATCGCCAAGACCATCACCGATGCGGACATCGTGCTTTTTTCCGGCGTCTCGATGGACAGCAATGCCGTTCATATGGACGAGGAATTCGGACGCACCACGCAATTCGGTGGCCGCATCGCCCATGGCATGTTGTCCGCCAGCCTGCTTTCCGCCGTGCTTGGCAATCGCCTGCCCGGGCCCGGCGTGATCTACATGAGCCAGTCACTGCGCTTTCGAGCCCCGGTGCGCCCCGGCGACACGGTCCACGCCAAGGTGACCGTCAAGGAAGTCATCGCCGAAAAGTGCAGGGTGGTGCTTGACACCGTATGCACCGTAGGCGACAAGGTGGTGATCGACGGTGAAGCGATGGTGATGGCAACCTCGCGCGCGAAGCGCGAAGCGGCTGGCAAGTAATCCGCGTGAGCGAGGCTGCTCACGCTCAGCGGCAACGCATCGACAAGTGGCTCTGGGCGGCGCGCTTTTTCAAGACGCGCAGCCTCGCCGCGGCAGCGGTCGATGGCGGCAAGGTCAAGTGGAACGGCCAGCAGGTCAAGCCGGCGCGCGAGTTGCAGCCGGGCGATGAACTGGAAATCGTAGCCGGCGAAACGCGCTGGACTGTCATCGTGCAAGGCCTCAACGGGCAACGCCGTCCGGCTCCGGAAGCCCGGCTGCTCTATGAAGAAACCGCCGAAAGCACCGCCCGACGCGCGCAGCAGCAGGAAATCCGCCGCCTGGCCCCGATGCCCGGTGCCGACCTCAAAGGCCGGCCGACCAAGAAGGCGGGCCGCCTGATTCGCGGCTTCAATGAATAGGGATCATCTGGTGAGCCAGTCAGGAGTGATACTCTCGG
>JAPLRA010000097.1 GCA_026399445.1 Sulfuritalea sp. | reverse complement strand
TCGGCGGGGCGCAGCGAGGCGGGCAAGAAGCTGGACACAAGGGTATTCATCGGGTGGTCTCCTGCAGGGGCGGTTGAGGACGGGAATGGAATACGGCGCGTTTCCACCACAGGCGCGCTGCCTGCCAGTGGATGCGCCAGACGACGCTGAAGGTCAGCAGCGGCTGCAGCAGCACGGCGCGCAGCACGGCCGCGGCATCGAGCGCTTGCGGCACGCCGGCCAGCGCGCTGGCCAGCACGCGCTCGCCGTCGAGCCAGTAGTCGAGTTCGACCCGACGGCGTTGCGGGCTCAGGTCGAAGCGGAAGCGGTATTCGCCGGCGACGGGAAAGAAGGGTGAAACATGGAACACCTTGCGCGCCCCGAGCGTGTCGGTGGCGGCGATGGGACGCTGGTCGCCATGCGCGACGAGGTAATTGTGGCGATCGCCAAAGGTATTGCTGACTTCGGCCAGCACTGCGCGCAGCTCGCCGGCCTGGTCGTGACAGAACCAGAAACTGACCGGATCGAAGACGAAGCCCAGCACGCGCGGAAAAGTCTGCAGCACCACCTCGCCGTCGACTGCGGTGATGCCCTCGGTGGCGAGCAACCTGCGGATCCAGACTTCGGGCGGCGCACCGTCGCGGGCGCCGCAGTCGCGATAACGCAGCGAGAGCAGGCGGGCACGCTCGACGCCGAACCAGCGGTTGCCTGCGCTGTGAAGCGTCGAAAGAGGCAGTGCGACGAAGAACAGCGGATAGACGAAGCTGTGGGCCGCAGGGCCTTGCTTGCCGGCAAAGCGCGCATGCATCACCGTTCCGGTGCACAGCATCGGGGTCATGCGGCGCTCTTGATCGCAGCCGCAGAGTCCTGCCACGGCGCCCGGCAGCCAAGCCGGTTGGCCACCGCCAGCGCCGAGGCCAGGCCGTCTTCATGGAATCCGTAACCGCCCCAGGCGCCGCAGAACCACAGGCGCTCGACACCCTGTATCGCGGCGAGCTGTGCCTGGGCATCGATCGCCGCCTGGTCGAACAGCGGATGATCGTAGTCGTAGTCGCCGATCACTTTGGCCGGATCGGGTTCGATATGCGGATTGAGCGACACGATCACCGGCGTGCTCACCGGCAGCGGTTGCAGATGATTGATCAGGTAGGACACGCTGACCGACTGCGGGCGGTCGTGGCGCGTGCCGGTCATGTAGTTCCACGCCGACCAGACGCGCGGATTGCGCGGCAGCAGGCTGGCGTCGGTATGCAGCACGGCGCGGTTGGACTGGTAGCGGATGGCACCGAGTATGCGGCGTTCCGCGACGCTGGCCGCGCTTCCTAGCAGCGCCAGCGCCTGATCGCTGTGGCAGGCCAGCACCACTTCGTCGAAACGCTCGCAGTCACCGCCGGGCAGGCCTAGCCAGACGCCGTCGACATCGCGCAGGACGGAACGCACCGGCGTTGCCAGGCGCACGTCGGTGAGCTCATTGACAATGCGTTCGACATACTGACGGCCACCACCCCTGACCGTGTGCCACTGCGGCCGGTCGGTAATCTGCAGCAGGCCGTGGTTGCGGGCGAAGCGGACGAAGGTAGTCAGCGGATAATCGAGCATGGCCTGCGTCGGGCAGGACCAGATCGCCGCCCCCATCGGCAGCAGGTACCAGTCGCGGAACTCGGCGCTGTACCCTTCTCTTGTCAGATAGGCGCCGAGAGTCACTTCGGGCAAGGCGCCGGCCGTGGCGCGATTGAAGCGCAGCGTGTCCTGCAACATGCGCCAGAAGCCGGGCCGCGCCAGGTTGCGCTTTTGCGCGAACAGGGTGGTCAGGCTCGACCCTGCCCATTCCAGGTCCGGATCTGAGAGGCTGACCGCAAACGACATGTCGCTGGCCACTGTGCCCACCTCGAGAGCGCGAAACATGGCCGTGAGGTGCGGATAGGTGCGGTCATTGAACACCAGAAAGCCGGTGTCGACAGGGAAGCTCACGCCCTCGACCTCGATATCGACGGTATGCGTGTGGCCGCCAATGTAGTCGCCCGCTTCGAAAAGCGTGACTTGATGCTGCTGCGACAGCAGCCAGGCCGATGCAAGCCCTGAAATGCCGGACCCGACGACGGCGATTTTCATGGTGAGCTCCGATCTGTCTTGATGGTCGCCGGGACGGCTGCGCGCTCCGGCCGCCGCTCAGCAACACGCAGCAGGAGAAAAAGGAGACCGAGGCCAATCAGGAAATCAAGCATTGCGACCCTCGATCAATGCGTAAGCGGAATGGTTGTGGATCGACTCGAAGTTTTCAGATGCCACCGACCACGTCCCGATGCGGGCGTCATCCTGCAGGCACAGGGCGATGTCGCGCACCAGGTCCTCGACAAATTTGGGGTTGTCATAAGCGCGCTCGGTCACCCATTTTTCATCCGGCCGCTTGAGCAGGCCGAAGACCTCGCAGGAGGCTGCGTCCTCGGCGATACGCACCAATTCTTCCAGAGCCATCTCGGCCTTGAGCTGCACGCGCAGGCTCAAGTGGGAGCGCTGGTTGTGCGCACCGTAGTCTGAAATTTCCTTGGAGCAGGGACACAGGCTGGTGACAGGAACAGTCACCGCCAGCGCCATTTCGACGGTTCCGCCCGGCTCGGCCCAGACGTCGATGCCGGCGTCAATGTCGAGCAGGCTGGAAACCCCGGAGACCGGCGCCATCTTGCGGATGAAATAGGGGAAGCGGATTTCGATACGGCCGGAGTTGGCCTGCAGATGCAGCAGCATTTCGGCGAACATCTGGCGCAGGTCGGGGAGCGACAATGCCGCGCGCGGACGCTCGAGCAGTTCGACGAAGCGCGACATATGGGTGCCCTTGACCTCGGGCGGCAGGCCTACCGTCATTGCCAGGGTGGCCACGGTCGGATGCGTTTCTCCGGCGACGTCCTGCAACGTCAGCGGATAACGCAGGCCCTTGACGCCGACTTGCTGGATGGCGAGCTGGCGGTGATCGGGGCTGGCCTGCATGTCAGGCAGTGCGGATAGGAAGAATCGGTCGGGTGCGTTCACGGTGGGCTCCAGTGGGGACGGGGTAAAGGGTGTTCATGGCTTCTCGGCGAGCCATTGCTCGATGCGGTCGATGAGGATGCGGCTGTCAGGGGCAGTCAGGCTGCTATAGCTCTCGACACGGCTGCCGCTGCGGTCTATCAGGTACTTGTGGAAATTCCATTTGGGCCGCGTCCCGGTCTTGGCGATTAGCTGCTTGTAGAAGGCGCCGGTCTTCGGTGCGGCGATGTCGGTCTTTGCCATCATTGGAAACTTCACGCCGTAGGTCATCCGGCAGAAATCGGCGATCTCCTTGTTGCTGCCCGGTTCCTGGTCGCCAAAATCGTTGGACGGAAAGCCTATGACCACCAGGCCGCGGGCCTTGTGTTTGTCGTAGACAGACTCGAGTCCTTCATATTGGCCGGTAAAGCCGCAAAAGCTGGCCGTGTTCACTACGAGGATGACTTTGCCTTCATACTGGCAAAGTGACTGCGGCGTGCCGTCTTGCAGCTTTGGAAAGACATGATCAAGTAAAGGCGGGCAGCCGGCAGCGGAGGAGGTCGCCGCAAGAAGACCGGCAACAGCCAGCAGCACTTGAACAAATCTGGTTAAAGATGTCATATTGTCCTAGACAAAAACAACTATTGATCGTAAGATATTCCTTGAAATACACATTGTCAACTACTTCGTCTAGGACAAATAGAGTCGCTCATGGTTAATTCCGGTCCCGAAATCACTGCTTCGCCTTCACTCGCAGGAATCAGCATCGCGGCAGTGGAGCGAGACACGGGGTTGGGCAAGGACACCTTGCGCGTCTGGGAACGCCGCTACGGTTTTCCGAAGCCACTGCGCGACGCCTGCGGCGAAAGGGTTTACCCGGCAGAGCAGGTCGAGCATCTGCGCCTGGTCAAGCGCCTCATGGACCAAGGCCAGCGTCCGGGCACCCTGTTGCGCAAACCGCTGGCGGCATTGAGCGAACAGCTCGCGGGCAGTCCGTCAGGAGTCGGCGCTGACGATACGGCGGATTGGGTGATCCCTTTGCTGAAGAACCGCGACGTCGATCACCTGCGAACCGAATTCGCCCAGCGGCTGGCGCGCGACGGTCTCGAGCGTTTTGTCATCGAAACCGTGCCCGCGCTCAACCGCCGCATCGGTGACGGCTGGATGACGGGGGAAATCGAAATCTTCGAGGAACACCTCTACACGGAGCTGATTCAGAATCAGTTGCGCTCATCAATCTACGCGCTTGCCAGTCGTGGCAGGCGGCCGCACGTACTGCTCACCACCGTCAAGGACGAAGAGCACCTGCTCGGTCTGCTGATGGTCGAGGCCCTGCTCACAGCCAACGGCGCCTCGTGCCTTTCGCTCGGCGCGCAAACGCCGGTCGCCGACATCATCGGCGCCTGCCGCGGCACGACGACCGACATCGTCGCCATCTCCTTCTCCGGCGCCTATCCGTGGCGCAAGGCCCGCGATACCTTGCTTGAACTGCGCGCGGCCTTGCCTGAGCGTACCGAGCTTTGGGCTGGCGGCGCTGCCCTGGCTAGTCGCAGGCGCATGGTTCCAGGTGTTCGCGCCATCGACGATCTGCGTGCCATCACGCCGGCGCTGGCCGACTGGCACGCCACGCACACATCCGGCAGCCACACCTAAGGTGGCGATCCGGCCATGATGACCGTTCAAGACGCTGCTCTTGTGTCAGGACGACAATCGTTGCAGCAGAGTACGGACTTGCTGACGATCTACTACGACGGGCTTTGTCCCCTATGCATGGCAGAGATTCATTTCCTGACTGCAAGGAACCGCAGGGGCTTGCTCAACTTCGTCGATATCAGCAACAAGGAATTTGCGGACGCCGGCCACCCTGTGTCGTGCGCCGATGCCATGTCGCAGATTCGTGGCCGCCTTGGCAGTGGGCAGCTGCTGACGGGGGTACCGGTCTTCATTGAGGCGTACCGGCGGGCAGATCTCCGCTTGCTGGCCTGGTTGCTTTCTCGACCATGGACAAGGCCGATTCTGGACCTTGGCTATACCTGGTTCGCCCGATATCGCCAGTCGATGTCGCGAGTCATCGGGCCACCCCTGCTGCGTTTGGCACAACGCTGGAATTCAGGCGGCAAAGAACGCCAGAATTGACGACCCGGGAAGTTTCCGAGAGGACGCGATCATGATTTGCTTTGACAGGCCGGAAAGCCTGGCGGGCTGGCATTCGATCGACGATGCGGTGATGGGCGGCATATCTGCCAGCCGGGTTGACTACGATAGTCGCGGGCATGCTGTCTTCTCGGGTATCGTATCTTTCGCCAACAACGGTGGCTTTGCGTCGGTTCGACGTCGTCTCATCGCGCCCCGTCGCAACGGAATCACGGCGTATGCGCTGACAGTGCGCGGCGATGGCAAGACCTACAAACTAAGCCTGCGTGTCGACCCCGAATTTGACGGCGTCAGCTATCAGGCAAAGTTCCAGGCCCCGCCCGAGGATTGGCTCCAGATCCAATTGCCGTTGACCGACTTTATGCCGACCTGGCGCGGGCGCCCGGTTCCAGACGCCCCTATCCTAGATGCGACGAAGGTCCAGCAAATCGGCCTGTTGATCGCAGATCAGCAGGCAGGGCCGTTCCGGATGGAGATACGGTCAATCAAACTGCTGCCCTGAAAATGTTCCATAGCGAAAAGCCATTCTTAAGCGCCCACATCCCCCTGCAGCGCGCCGTGATCAAGACGTAAAGAATGCTTGCACCTGTATCGTCAACGGTCATTCGACTTGCGAATGCCATAAGGCCGCTCAGGGCACGAAGCAGCCCATAAGCCCTTCGTCCAAGCTACCCGCGCGTTGCACCGACTGGCTGAATACCCGTCACCATCGACGGAGACTGGCAAGCAAAACCTTAGCTGAGGGTGCCGTCGAAGGCCAGGTGGCCGTCAATCAGGGTGTAGCGCACTCGCCCGGAAAGCTCGGAGCCCAGGAAGGGCGTGTTCTTGCCCTGGCTGCGGAGATTTTCGCGGCTGACCTTGAATCCGGCTGCCGGGTCGAAAACACAGATGTCGGCTGCAGCGCCGAGCGCAAGGCTGCCAGCCTTGACGCCGAGAATCTGCGCCGGATCCGACGTGACGCGGGCCAGCGCCGTCAGCAGCGGCAGCTTCATTTCCTGCGCCCACTTGAGCATCAGCGGCAGCAGCAGTTCGAGGCCGGTGGCGCCGACTTCGGCTTCGTCGAAGGGCATCTGTTTGCCATCGTCATCGACCGGGGTGTGATCGGAGCACAGCGCGTTGATCGCCCCGCTTGCCAGGCCGGCACGCAAGGCATCGCGGTCGCGCAATGATCTCAGCGGCGGATCGAGCCGGGCATGGGCATTGAAGAATCCCAGATCCGTGTCGCACAGATGCAGGTGATGAACTGCCACGTCGCAGGTCACCGCGATGCCGGCGGTGCGCGCGGCGACGATCATCTCGACCCCGGCAGCGGACGAAATGCGGGTTACGTGCACCCGCGCACCGGTCTCTCGCGCCAAGTGCAATATGGTGGCCAATGCGATGGTTTCCGCCGCCACCGGAATCCCGGCAAGACCGAGGCGGGCAGCGACTTCGCCGTCGTGGGCAACGCCCTTGCGAGCCAGGAAGGGGTCCTGCGCCTGCAACCAGACCGCGAAGTCGAAGGTCGCCGCGTACATCATGGCGCGCAGCAGGACTTGCGTATCGACGATCGCGCGATTGGCCTGACCAAAGGCGACGCACCCGGCTTCCGCCAATTCGGCCATTTCGGTCAGCGCCTTGCCTTCCAGTTGCACGGTGAGGGCGCCCACCGGATGGACGTGGGCAAACTCGGGCAAGCGCGCCCGGTGCGTCAGCATTTCCACCAGCCCCGGCTCGTCCAGCACCGGATCGGTGTCCGGCGGGCAGGCCAGTCGCGTGACGCCGCCGGCAGCCGCGGCGGCCATCTCCGATTCGAGCGTGGCCCTGTATTCGAAGCCCGGCTCGCGCAAGCGCGCGGCAAGGTCGATCAGGCCGGGGCAGACGATGCAGCCGGTGGCGTCGAGCACGCTGTTCGCCTCGAAGCCCGCCGGCGCGTTGCCGATGCCGACTACTTTCCCGGCGGCGACGAACAGGTCGAGCGCCTTGTCGGTCTTGCTCGCCGGGTCGATCAGACGACCGTTGCGGATATGTATTTTCATCTCAGTTCCCCGCCAGCATGGCCATCACCGCCATCCGCACCGCAATGCCGAAGGTCACCTGCGGCAGGATCACGGCCTGGCCGCCATCTGCCACCGCGGAATCGATCTCGACGCCGCGGTTCATCGGCCCCGGATGCATCACGATGGCATCGGGCTTGGCCAGCGCCAGCTTTTCCGGCGTCAGGCCGTAGGACTTGAAATACTCCTGCGTCGAGGGCAGCAGCGCGCCCTGCATGCGTTCGTTCTGCAGGCGCAGCATCATGACGACATCAACGCCGCGCAGGCCTTCGCGCATGTCGTTGAAGACCCGCACGCCAAGGCGCTCGATGCCGGTGGGCAGCAGCGTCTTCGGCGCGATGACCCGTACTTCGGGCACGCCCAGCGTGGTCAGCGCGTGAATCTGGCTGCGTGCCACGCGCGAGTGCAGCACGTCGCCGACGATGGCGACGGTGAGTTGGGTGAAATCCGCCTTGTAGTGGCGGATGGTGTACATGTCGAGCAGGCCCTGCGTCGGATGCGCGTGGCGGCCGTCGCCGGCGTTCACCACGTGAATGTGGTCGCGCCCGGTGGCCGCCATGTGCTGCGCGATCAGGTAGGGCGCGCCGCTCGATGCGTGGCGCACGACGAACATGTCGGCCTGCATCGCGGCGAGATTATCCGCCGTGTCGAGCAGGGTTTCACCCTTGTTCGCCGAGGACGTGTTGATGTTGAGGTTGATGACGTCGGCGGAAAGCCGCTTCGCGGCGATCTCGAAGGTGGTGCGGGTGCGCGTCGAATTCTCGAAGAACAGGTTGAACACGCTCTTGCCGCGCAGCAGCGGGACTTTC
>JAPLRA010000372.1:1496-3722 GCA_026399445.1 Sulfuritalea sp. | reverse complement strand
GTGCGACGACAAGACCACGCCGGCGACAGAGACCTGCGAACAACTCATCAACCGCTCGCTGGATCGCGCACTCGACGAATTGCAGCAAAGGCTGGGGTCGGACATGGCGCGCTGGCAATGGGGCACGGTGCATCAGGCGCGTTCCGAGCATCGGCCCTTCTCGAAGGTCAAGGCGCTGGCGCCCTGGTTCGAGCTGCGCACGGCGACCGGCGGCGACAACTACACGGTCAACGTTGCCCGCTACCTTCTCAAAGGTGACGAACCCTACCTCAACGAACATGCCGCCAGCCTGCGCGCCATCTACGATCTGGGTGACGCCGCTAATTCGAGCGTGATGCATTCCAGCGGCCAGTCCGGGCTGGTGCTGGCGCCGGAGTATCGCGGCTTCGTCGGACCCTGGACTGCCGTGCGCGACCTGCCGCTGTGGGCCAAGGGAAATCGCAAGCTGGTACTGCAAGGCCGCTCTGCGGCAAAATGAAATTTCAGTGAAGGCTAACGCCGGCTTCATCGGCGTTAAGCGAAGCGGCCGAAGCTACAATGAGCCCATCGAACACCGCAAGGAGACCCACCATGAACGCACCCGACCAAACCACATTGCCCATCCTGATGCGTGAGGACAAGGAGGGCGTCGCTACACTGACCCTCAACCGTCCGACCCAGTTCAACTCGCTGTCCGAGGAACTTTTGACCGAATTGCAGGCGACCCTGAACGTCATCGCGGCGGACAAGACTGTGCGGGCCGTGGTCATTGCCGGTGCCGGCAAGGCCTTTTGCTCCGGTCACGATCTCAAGCAGATGCGCGCCAACCCCAGCAAGACCTACATGCAGAAGCTGTTCAAACAGTGCGGCAGGGTCATGATGACCATCGTCGAAATGCCACAGCCGGTGATCGCGCGCATCCATGGCATCGCCACGGCTGCGGGCTGCCAACTGGTTGCCATGTGTGATCTGGCGGTGGCGGCGGAGGGCGCGAAGTTTGCGGTATCGGGCGTCAACCTCGGGCTCTTCTGCTCGACGCCTTCGGTGGCGCTGGGACGCGCCATGGGTCGCAAGGAGGCGATGGAAATGCTGCTCACCGGCGATTTCATCGATGCCGCCGAAGCTCAGCGGCGCGGTCTGGTTAATCGCGTTGTGCCGCTGGAGCAACTGGATGCCGAAGTGAAGAAGCTGACCGATTCGATTTGTGCCAAGTCTTCTGTCGCACTGGCGATGGGCAAGGCCCTGTTCTACAAGCAACTCGAAATGGGTCTCGACGGAGCCTATCAACTGGCCGCCGAAACCATGGCCTGCAACATGATGGCCGACGATGCGGCCGAAGGCATCGATGCCTTCATGCAGAAGCGCAAGCCGGAGTGGAAGGGCTGCTGAGAACAAATCGTGCTACAAAAGTCGGCGTTGGTGACACGCCGAATTCATTCATCGGAACCGAACCGGAGTAATTAACCATGCCATTGAAGAACTTGTTGGTTCACCTCGATCAGGGTGAGCGCACTGCCGCGAGACTCGAGCTGGCCGTATCCCTCGCGCGCCAGCATCAGGCTCGACTGGTGGGCGTATTCGGGCAAAGGGCCCATGCCCAGCAGGTCGGGGTGGTTTCCTCCTGGCCGAGTCCTGAATATGTCGCGGCCCGTGATGCCAGCAAGGCTGCCTTCGAGAAGGCCGTGGCGGGACTGCCGCAGGCGGAATGGCGCGACATCAACCGCGGCAGCGAGGTCGAAGTGCTTCATCACATCATCAACCTTGCCCGTCATGCCGACCTGGTGATACTCGGACAGCATGATGAGCAGGCCAAGGCCTTCGCGCCGGACGAGCTTGCAAGCCAGGTGATCCTGGAATCCGGGCGTCCGGTGCTCGTGCTTCCCTTTGCCGGCACATTTGCGGAGGTTGGCAAGCATCCGCTGATCGCCTGGAACAATGCCCGCGAGGCGGCCCGCGCTCTCAATGACGCGCTACCGTTGATCGAGGGCTGCGATGAAGCGATTGTCTTGTCGTTTTCCACCCGGAGCGATGAGGGCGAAGCATGCTGCGCCGAGGTTTTAGCGCATCTGGCGACTCACGGGATCAAGACAAAGACCGAATGCCTCGTGGTGCAGGACTTCGGCATCATGGACATGCTGCTCAACCGGATCACCGATCGCGGGGCCGACCTGCTGGTGATGGGGGCTCACGGGCATATCGGCTTTCCTTTCGTCAGCCGCGGTGCAGGGACCCGGTACATCCTCGCGC
>JAPLRA010000372.1:0-1371 GCA_026399445.1 Sulfuritalea sp. | reverse complement strand
CTCTCCCTCGTCGTTCAGCTGATGAGCGAAGTGCGGCCGGGCGGACGCGCGGCGGCAGGTCTGGACAGCAGACTGGACAAGGATCTCGGACTCGACAGCCTGGCGCGCGTGGAGTTGTTGGCGCGTATCGAGCAGGCGTTCGGCGTTCGCCTGCCGGATGACCTGCTGGGTTCGGCGGAAACGCCGCATGACTTGCTCGCGGCATTGGCAGCCGCTGCGCCGGCTACCGCCGGAGCAGCGGAAAATCTGGCGCCGTGGGTGGCTCCGGTGGAGGTGGAGGAGGGCAGTCCGGATTACGCGGCGACGCTGGTCGAGGTGTTGCAATGGCATGCGCAGCGTCATCCCGATCGCCCCCACGTCCTGTTCCAACGCAGCGCCAGCGAAACCGACACGATGACCTATGGGCACCTGCAGGCCGGCGCCCGCGAACTTGCCGCCGGCTTGCGTGGTGCCGGCATCGCTCCCGGTCAGTGCGTAGCGCTGATGCTGCCGACCGGGCTGGAGTTCTTTTACGCCTTCTACGGCATCCTGCTTGCCGGCGCGGTGCCGGTGCCGATCTACCCGCCGACACGGCCGGGGCAGATCGAGGATCACCTGCGTCGTCAGGCCGGCATCCTGCAAAACTGCGAAGCGGTGGCGCTTATCAGCTTCGATGCGGCGCGGCTGGTGGCCCGCATTCTTTCCGGTCTGGTGCCGACACTGCGCGCGGTGACGACGCCGGAAGAACTGCGCGTGGCGGGCCGGGCGCTGGTACCCGTTGCGGATCATCGCGGGTATGGCGGCGAGATCGCCTTCATTCAATACACCTCCGGCTCCACCGGCGATCCCAAGGGCGTGACGCTCGATCACGGCAACCTGCTGGCCAACATCCGCGCCTGGGGCCAAGCCGTGGAACTGAAGCCGGCCGACGTTGTCGTCAGCTGGCTGCCGCTGTACCACGACATGGGCCTGATCGGGGCGTGGCTGGGCAGCCTCTACCATGCCTGTCCGCTGGTGCTGATGTCGCCGCTGGATTTTCTGGCGCGCCCCGAGCGCTGGCTGTGGGCCATTCATCAGCATCGCGGCACCGTCACCGCGGCGCCGAACTTCGCTTTCGAACTCTGCCTGCGCCACCTCGATCCGACCCGATTGCAGGGGCTCGACCTGGACTCGTGGCGTTATGCGGCCAACGGCGCCGAACCGGTGGCGGCGGAGACGCTGGCGCGTTTTGCGGCTGCCTTCAGGCCCTACGGCTTTCGTGCGGAGGCGCTGGCGCCGGTCTATGGTCTGGCCGAGTGTTCGGTCGGCCTTGCCGTATCGCCGCCCGGGCGCGGGCCTCTGATCGATCGGGTGCAGCGCGAAGCGCTGGCCGCAGGCGATGCCCGGCAAGCG
>JAPLRA010000042.1 GCA_026399445.1 Sulfuritalea sp. | reverse complement strand
GGGCGGTGTCGTCGCGAACGAAAGCGGCGAACTCCTCCTGGCTGCCGCCGACGGCTGCCTGCATCGACATCTGTGCGAGACGTTCGGCCAGTTCCGGCTGTTGCAGGGCGCGACGCACTTCGGCGTTGAGATGGCGCACGATGGACGCAGAGGTTCCGGCGGGAACAAAAATCCCGTTCCACGGCGTGACATCGACGCCCGCCATGCCGAGTTCGGCAAAGGTCGGGACATCCGGGAATTCGGTTTGCCGCCGGTCACCGGTAATCGCCAGCGCGCGCAGTTTGCCTGCCTTGATCTGGCTCACCGCCGACGTTGGTTCGAGAAAGGCGAGATTCACGTGGCCGCCGAGCAGGTCTACGATAGCCGGGGCCGTACCCTTGTAGGGGATATGAACAAGTTGAGCGCCCGCCTGGGCCTCGAACGCTACCGCGGCGAGATGCGCGCTGCTCCCCGCGCCGGATGTCGCATAGTTGAGCCGTCCCGGGCTGCGCCTCGCTTCATCCACCAGATGGCGCAGGTTGATGTAGGGACTGGCGGAATTCACCGCCAGCATCATCGGCGCCTTGGTCAGCACGGCCACCGCCAGCAGGTCAGTCGCGACATTGACCGGCATGCTTCGATACAGCTGCGAACCGATTGAAATGTTCGTCGAATTACCCACCAGCAGCGTATAGCCGTCGGGCGCGGACTTGGCCGCCGCCTCGAGTCCGATCATGCCGCCTGCACCTGCGCGGTTTTCCACAATGACCGGTTGGCCGAAGCGTTGCGAAAGTGTCTGCGCCAACATACGGGCGACGATGTCGGTGGCGCCGCCGGGCGCAAATGGAACAATTAACCTCAAGGGCCTGTTTGGATAGCCGCCGACACTCGTTACGGGAATTTCGGCGGGGCGCGATGGGGAACTGGTGGTCGGCGCCATTGCCAAAGTTTGCGCGGCCGGCCGAACTGGTGCCGGAGCCGCAACTGGCGCCGGAGGCGGCCGCGATTCGATCCCGATCTGTTTGAGGCGCGAACGCGCCACGCCGGCAAAACGTCCGTTCGGATACTGATCGAGATAGGCATTCAGTTCCGCCGTTTGCCTGCTGTCCTTGACGCTGTCCCACAGCGCCATTTCCATCAGGGCAGGATCGGAGGCGATGTTGCTGGTCGTCGCGGTCGCCGCCTGCCCCGGACGGAAGTAGAACTCGCCGAGCGCCTGGTCGTAGAGCGCGGGAACCTGTTCGTGGCCAACGCTTTTCGCCAGTCGCACCACTTCTTCGCGTACGTTGCGCAACACCCGATCCACCGGGATGCCGGGCTTAATCATTTCCTTGAGAAATATGCGGGTGAACAGGCCATTGGCATTGGTATCGTTGTCGCCAAGCCGATCCAGCGCCTGCTGTCCCGCACCCGCCGAGAACAGCACCATCTGTCCGGTCGCGGCGCTGGTGGGCGCCAGGCCACGGCCGCCGATGGCACGGCCGGCGCTGCGGAAGGGATTGTTGCGGCAGGCATCGACGATGGCGAGCGAAAAGCGCGCCTTCTGGTCCTGAAGATCGTCGAGGATTCTTTGCAGGGGCATCGCGTCGTCCTTGATCTGGTCTTCGCTCTCGCCGGTAATGTCGGTGGGCAGCAGGTAATTGGCGGCGCCGAGTTGTACGCCATGACCGGAGAAGAAGAACACGGCTTCATCGCCACCGCTGATCTGTCCCTTGAACAGGCGCATCGACTCCTTCATGGCTTTTTCGTTGGCGTCCAGCCGCAGCGTGACCTTGAAGCCCGCGTCTTCCAGCGCCTTAGCCATGGCTCGGGCGTCGGCCCGGGCGTTCTTGAGCTTGTCCACGCGCTGGTAGCTGTCGTTGCCTATTACCAGCGCGATGCGCTTGCCTTCCCCTTGAGCGGTTTTTACGGCGAGCGTGCGACCGCTGCCTTGCGGCAGGACGGGGAATGCCAGCAGCAGTCCGAGCGCAAGTCCGAGCAGGGGTTTCAGGGAAAGCCGGAAGGACATGGGAGATGCGCGGGATAGGTGAGATTTCAATTATGAACCGGCGCAAGACGCGGTCAAGAGCGAGGCATTTTGACGGCAAAGGCGAATCGCTGTCCTTGCTTCCGGTATCATCCGCGCCAATGCAATCAAAGGCAAAAAAGGAGTAGTACCGTGGATCATCAAGTCAGCGTGGTTTTGAAGAACGGCGAGCGTTACGATTTTCCTCTGGGGGCGGATGACCTGGCTGTTTTCGAACCCGTCGCCGCGCGGCACTGGATTGCCGAGGAATTCCTCAAGGCGGGGCTGGAAACCCCGAACCCGATGGGAAAGCTGCTTTTGGTCGATCAGGTTCTGCTGCTCGCGCTGAACTTCAAGCCTTCTGACTACAACCCGCTGACGCCTGATGCGCGCCGTTTCCTGTGCGCCGCACTGCAGGCCATGGGACGCCCCAGCCTGACAATCGACCTGGCCGCCTACAAGCTCTGATGCTCGTGATCGGGTACGACGTGCCCCGAGCCTGAAACAACGCAAAAGCGAATTGGTCGCTCCCCACCCCCTGCCCCGCCCCGGGGCGGGGTGACTGTCTTGCTCGCTGCGCTCGTTTCTTATCAGCGACTCCGTACCGAGTCTTTCGCGCGAATCGCCGTCAGGCAGGCGCCGGCCGCGATCAGCAGCGCCAGCAGGTTGCCCCAGCGGGCATAGGGCGTCAGGCCTGTCCGCCCCTGGGCTTGCACCACCAGCGCGGCAGTGGTGAAGGGTGGTAGTGAAGCGGCGATGACGCCGTCCGGCCCCACCATGGCGGTCATCCCGGTGTTGGTTGCGCGCAGCATCACACGGCCGGTCTCGATGGCGCGCAACTGGGCGATCTGCAAATGCTGCGGCTGCGCCAGAGAGTCGCCGAACCACGCCGTATTGGAAAGATTCACCAGCAAAGTCGCGGCTGGCAGGGCGTCGAGCAATTCCTCGCCGAACAAATCCTCGTAGCAGATATTCGGCGCGATGCGCTGGCCGGCCGTATTGAGCGGTTCCTGTCGCGCAGCGCCGGCGGTGAAATCCGACATGGGGATGCGCGCGAAGCGGAAGAACCAGGCGAAGCCCGGCGGCGCGTATTCGCCGAAGGGCACCAGATGACGTTTGGTGTAGGCGTTCGCAGCGAGTTCCGGAGTCAGCGTGACGGCACCGTTGGTGTAGCCGCCGGTGGTGGTGCCGACGGCGACGCCAATCAAGGCGTCGCCGTGGCGCGTCAGGCTGCGCAGCACGTCGCGCGGCACCTCGTTGAAGTAGAGGGGCAGGGCGGTTTCGGGCAGCACGGTGAGCGTTGCCGGATTGGCCGTGGCCAGACGCACATAGGTGTCCACCGATAACGACAGCCGTTTCGGATCCCACTTGAGGCTTTGCGGCACGTTGCCCTGCAGCAGGCTCACCGTGACGGGGCTGCCTGCCGGCTGCGTCCAGTCCATCTGGTGCAGTACGCCGCCAAGACCGAGCAGCAGGGCTATCGCAGCCCATGTTCCCGGTTTGCGCCAGCCGACGGCGCTCATTTCGCCAATCAGCCCGGCGATCAGGGCAACGATGAAGCCGACGCCATAGACACCGAGCACCGATGCCCACCCAGCCAAGGGGCTCGGCGGGCTTTGCGAGTAGCCGATTGCCAGCCAGGGGAAGCCCGTGAACAGCGTCCCGCGCAACCATTCGCACAGAGTCCACAGGCCGGCGAACAGCAGCACATCGCGTGCTGTGCTTCTGCGCCAACGCACGAACAAGCCGCCGGCCAGCGCTGGAAACAGGGCGAGGTAGAGGCAGAACAGGAGCGTCGCCGCGGCCGCAAGGGGTGGCGCCATGCCGCCGAATTCCGACAGGCTGACGTAGACCCATGACACGCCGAACAGGAAGCAACCGGCACCCCATGCCAGGCCGATTCGTATTGCTTCGCGGGCGGTAGCTGCCTTGCGCCAGAGCAGGAACAATCCGGCCAGGGCAAGAGTCGGCGCTGGCGATACGGCGAGATACGCGGTGAAATACGCAGCGAAAGGCGCGAAACCGAGGACGCAGAATGCACCCAGGACAAAAGCAGTCACCGCGGCGCGCAAGGGGGCCACCGGTTGTTGCAAGGTCATTCGTCAGCAGCGGGCGGTGTTGAAAGCGGCAGATCCTTCTGTGGATCGACCAGCAGGGTGTGCACGCGGCGGCTGTCGGCGCGCAATACCTGCATGCGCACGCCATCGATGCTGACGACTTCGTTGCGCTTCGGCAGGCGGCCGAGGTGATGGATGACCAGGCCGCCCACGGTATCGAAATGCTCGTCGGAAAATCGCGTGGCGAATGCGGCGTTGAAGTCGACGATCTCGGTCAGGGCCTTGACGCGGTAGCGGCCGGTGTTGTCCTTGACGATGTTGTCCGCGGTTTCATCGAAATCGTATTCGTCCTCGATATCGCCGACGATTTGCTCCAGCACGTCTTCGATGGTGACCAGTCCCGCCACGCCGCCATATTCGTCGACGACTATGGCCATGTGGTTGCGCGAGGCGCGGAACTCGCGCAACAGCACGTTGAGCCGCTTCGACTCGGGGATGAAGATCGCCGGACGCAGCGTGTCGCGCAGGTCGAATTCCTTGCCGGCGAAGTAGCGCAGCAGGTCTTTGGCCAACAGGATGCCGAGCACATCGTCCTTGCTTTCGCCGATGGCGGGAAAGCGCGAGTGCGCGGTTTCGAGCACGATCTCGACGATCTGTTCCGGCGAGTCGTTGATATCGACGACGTCCATCTGCGCGCGCGGCACCATGATGTCGCGTACCGCCATGTCGGCAACCGACAACGCTCCTTCGATGATCGACAGCGCGTCGGCGTCCATCAGATGGCGCTCGAATGCGCCATGGAGCAATTCAAGGAGTTGTTCGCGGTCTTCGGGTTCGCGCATCAGCAGCGCGGTAAGACGTTCGATCAGGCCGGGTCTACTGGAAGGGTCCATTATTTACGCGTAAGGATCGGGGTAACCGAGATCAGCCAGAATTTCGCGCTCGACCGCTTCCATGCGTTCTGCGTCCTCCGGGCTGGTCTCGTGGTCATAGCCCTGCAAATGCAGCATACCATGCACCACCATATGCGCGTAGTGGGCTTCGGACGACTTGCCTTGCTCCGCGGCCTCGCTATTCACCACCGGCACGCAGAGCACCAGGTCGCCGCAAATTCGCTCACCGGATTCGTAGGGAAAGGACAGCACGTTGGTGGCGCAGGCCTTGCCGCGGTAGTCGTGATTGAGCCGCTGCCCCTCTTCGGCGCCGACAAAGCGCACGGTTACTTCGGCAGGTTTTGTGCAGGCCGCGCGGACCCAGCGACGAAGCTGCGGGCGAGTCGGGGCGTCGGCCTTGCCGCCCGGGTACTGAATTGAAAGACTCAACTCAGGCAGGCGGGGTCGCGCTGTTTTTCTCATAGGCATTGACAATGCGTGCGACCAGCGGGTGGCGCACCACGTCGGAAGCGTCAAAGTCGGTGAATGCCAGGCCGCGCACGTCGGCCAGAATGCGACGCGCTTCGACCAGTCCGGACTTCTGCCCGCGCGGAAGGTCGATCTGCGTCACGTCGCCGGTGACCACCGCCTTGGCGCCGATGCCGATCCGTGTGAGGAACATCTTCATCTGTTCCGGCGTGGTGTTCTGCGCTTCATCGAGAATGATGAAGGCATGGTTCAGCGTGCGTCCGCGCATGTAGGCCAGCGGCGCAATCTCGATGTTCTGCTTTTCGAACAGCTTCGATACCTTCTCGAAGCCCATCAGGTCGTACAGCGCATCATAGAGCGGGCGCAGATAGGGGTCGATCTTCTGCGCCAGATCGCCGGGCAGGAAGCCGAGCCGCTCGCCGGCTTCGACCGCCGGCCGGGTGAGGACGATGCGGCTGACCTGGTCGCGCTCGAAGGCGTCGATCGCGGCGGCTACCGCGAGGTAGGTCTTGCCGGTACCGGCCGGGCCGATGCCGAAGGTGATGTCGTGTTCCTGGATATCGCGCAGATATTTCGCCTGATTCGGTGTGCGGCCATGCAGGTCGTGCTTCTTTGTCAGCAGTCCGGCATTCGGCGGCACCGGCGAGTATGGCGAACCCGCGTCGCGGTTGCGCGCGACTTCAATCAAGCCGAGCTGGAGTTCGTCGATGGAGAGCGGCTCGGCTGCGTTTTCATAGAAATGCTGCAAGGCTTTTGCCGCCAGTCGCGACTGCGCCAGCTCGCCGCTGATCCGGCAGTGCTGTCCGCGACGGCTGATGGTGACGTCGAAAGCGGCTTCGATCTGACGCAGATTCTCGTCGAGCGCGCCGCAAAGATTCTGCAGCCGCACGTTGTCGAGCGGTTGCAGGGACAGCGTCAGCGGGCGGGGCGAAGTCTTCACCACGTTGTGCAGGGGATGTTGTCCGGCATGGCTGACAGATCAGGGAGAAACGGCCGAAGCGGCCTCTTCCGGAAGTTTGACCACTTCGCCGCGCAGACTGTGAGGCAGCGCAGCGGTGATAGTGACATCGATGAAGCGACCGATCAGACGTTCGTTGCCGGCGAAGTTGACCACGCGGTTGTTGTCGGTGCGCCCGGCGAGTTCGCTGGAGTCTTTTCTTGCATGACCTTCGACCAGGATGCGCCGGGTAGTGCCGACCATCGCCTGGCTGATCTTGAATGCCTGCGCTTCGATGGTCTTCTGCAAGCGCATCAGGCGTCGGATCTTGACCTCCTGCGGCGTGTCGTCGGCCATGTCGGCGGCCGGCGTGCCGGGGCGCGGGCTGTACACGAAGGAGAAGCTGTTGTCGAAACCCAGTTCCGCAATCAGGCACATGGTTTTTTCGAAGTCGTCTTCGGTTTCGCCGGGGAAGCCGACGATGAAATCGGAAGAAAGCGAGAGATCGGGCCGCGCCGCCTTGAGCTTCTTCACCAGGGACTTGAATTCCAGCACAGAATAGCCGCGTTTCATCGCCGCCAGAATCCGGTCCGAGCCCGACTGAACCGGCAGGTGCAGATGCGAGACCAGCTTGGGCGTAGTCCGGTAGGTGTCGATCAGCCTTTGCGTCATCTCGCGCGGGTGCGAGGTGGTGTAGCGGATGCGTTCAATGCCATCCATGTCGGCCAGGGTCTCGATCAGGAACGCAAGGTCTGCCGTTGCGTCACCGCTCTCGTCGTCGGCGTTTCCCCGGTAGGCATTGACGTTCTGGCCCAGCAGCGTGACTTCACGCACACCGCGTGCGACGAGCCCGCCGATTTCCGCCAGCACGTCGGCCAGAGGGCGCGAGACTTCCTCGCCGCGGGTGTAAGGCACAACGCAGAAGCTGCAATACTTCGAGCAGCCTTCCATGATGGAGACGAAAGCCGACGTTCCGGTAACCGTGGCCGGTGGCAGCGCGTCGAACTTCTCGATTTCCGGAAAGGAGATGTCGACCTGCGCCCGTCCGCTTTCGCGGCGCGCGGCGATCATCTGCGGCAGGCGGTGCAGGGTCTGCGGGCCGAACACCAGATCGACATAAGGCGCCCGGGCGACAATGGCTTCGCCCTCCTGGCTGGCGACACAGCCGCCGACGCCGATCACGAGGTTCGGATTGATCTGTTTCAGGTGCTTGATCCGTCCCAAGTCATGGAACACCTTCTCCTGCGCCTTCTCGCGCACCGAACAGGTGTTGAACAGGATGATGTCGGCTTCTTCCGGGTTATCCGTCTTGACCACGCCGTCGCTGCCGGCGAGCACGTCGGCCATCTTGTCGGAGTCGTATTCGTTCATCTGACAGCCGAAGGTGCGGATGAACACTTTCTTTGCCATCGTCGATTGCACAAGGAATTCGGGAAGAGCGCGGATTATAGAACAGCGACGTAGCCGCCTGTTTGTTACCATCGGCCCATGCGAAGCAAGCCTGCAGTTGTTCTCCTCTCCGGCGGACTGGATTCCGCCACCGTTCTGGCCATGGCGCGCGGGCAGGGCTTTGCCTGCCATTGCCTGTCGCTCGATTACGGCCAGCGCCATGGCGCGGAACTGCAGGCCGCGGCGCGCGTCGCCGTAGCGCTGGGGGCTGCCGCCCATCGTGGCTGGGCGGATCCGCGCTGACCGATAGCTCGATCGCCGTGCCGACGGCAGGCGTACAGCCGGGCATTCCGGTTACCTATGTGCCGGCGCGCAATACCGTCATGTTGTCTTTGGCCCTGGCTTGGGCCGAGGTTCTTGGCGCGCAGGACATCTTCCTTGGGGTCAACGCGGTGGACTACTCGGGCTATCCGGATTGCCGGCCGGAATTCATTCGCGCCTTCGAGGCACTCGCCAATCTGGCGACCAAGGCGGCGGTAGAGGGCCACCCGCTCAAACTGCACGCGCCGCTGATCGACATGAGCAAGGCGCAGATCATCGAGCAGGGCGGGCGGCTCGGCGTTGATTTCGGGCTTACGGTGTCGTGCTATCAGGCCGACGCGGAAGGCCGCGCATGTGGCGTGTGCGACTCCTGCCGGTTGCGCAGCCAGGGGTTTGTCGACGCCGGTCTGGCGGACCCGACTCGCTACGCCGGCGGCAATTGATTGCCATTATTTGCAGCCAAAGAAGACTGATTCGACGCCCCATTCATTCTTCTAAAATGGCCTGCTGTACCAGGGGTCAGCCGCGCCCCGGATTCGGGAGAAATTCATGGAATTCACTATTCATCTGCAAATTCTGGGTGTTGTTTTCGTCACCGGCATGGTCATGGGCGCAGTGGCCAACAAGACCAATTTCTGCACCATGGGCGCGGTTTCCGACTGGGTGAACATGGGTGACACCGGGCGACTGCGCGCATGGTTGTTCGCCATCGCGGTTGCCACGCTCGGCGTCGTCGTGCTCGAAGCGTCGGGCAAGGCAGTGATCGGCACCGGTACTTTCCCTCCGTATCGGACTCCCAATCTGGCGTGGCTGCGTTACCTGCTGGGCGGGCTCATGTTCGGTATCGGCATGACGCTGGCGTCGGGTTGCGGCAACAAAACATTGGTGCGTATTGGTGGCGGCAACCTGAAATCCCTGGTGGTTCTGGCGATCGCCTCGGCCTGCGCCTACGCAATGCTGTGGACCGACTTCTACGACACGGTGTTCGGCAGCCTGGTGTCGGCGACCACCATCAATCTGGCCGCAGCGGGCAAGGCAAGCCAGGCTCTGGGCGACCTGACCGGACTGGGCAATACAAGCGTGGGGCTGGTACTCGCGCTGGCCTTGCTCGTATTCGCTTTTTCGTCGCGCGACTTTCGCGGCAGCTTCGACCATATTCTGGGCGGCGCCGTTATCGGCATAGCCGTGATTGTCGGGTGGTACGTCACCGGAAGTTCGATGGGCGTGGCCTGGAAGGAATTCGCCGACTTTGCCGACGTCAAGCCCTTGCGGGTGGAAACCCAGTCCTTCACCTTCATCAGCCCGATGGGCGATCTGGCCCGCTACGTGATGAACCCGACGGATACCTCCCTGATCAACTTCGGCATCATGGCCCTGGTGGGCGTGATCGCCGGCTCTCTCGTCTACTCCCTGATTACCCGTAACTTCCGGATTGAATGGTTCGTCAATCGTGGTGATTTTGTCAATCACGCCATAGGCGCCGTGCTGATGGGCATCGGCGGCGTGCTGTCGATGGGCTGCACCGTGGGCCAGGCGATCACCGGGGTCTCGACCCTGGCCGTAGGTTCCGTTTTGACTCTGG
>JAPLRA010000411.1 GCA_026399445.1 Sulfuritalea sp. | reverse complement strand
TTCGGATGGTAGGCGCCGATGACGGCGGCTTCGATAACAGCAGGGTGGGCGACGGCAATGTTTTCCAGGTCGATCGACGAAATCCATTCGCCGCCCGACTTGATCACGTCCTTCGAGCGGTCGGTGATCTGCATGTAGCCGTCCGCATCGATGGTGGCCACGTCGCCGGTGGGGAACCAGCCGTCGACCAGGGCATCGCCGCCTTCGCTCTTGAAGTAGCCGCTGGTGATCCACGGACCTCGCACCATCAGGTCGCCGAAGGCCTTGCCGTCGTGGGGCAGGGCCTTGCCGTCGCCGTCGACGATCTTCAGTTCGACGCCGAAGATGCTGCGGCCCTGCTTGACGCGAATGCGGTCGCGCTCTTCCGCGGACAATGCGAGGTGTTTCTGCTTGTAGGTATTGACAGTACCCAGCGGGCTCATTTCGGTCATGCCCCAGGCATGGAGGACGGTAATGCCGAATTGTTCGTCGAAGTTTCGGATCATGGCCGGCGGCGCCGCCGAGCCGCCGATGACCAGGCGCTTGACGGTCGACAGCTTGAGTTTGTTGGTCTGCAGGTATTGCAGCAGGCCGAGCCATATGGTCGGTACGCCGGCAGACATGGTGACGCCCTCTTCCTCGAACAGCGAATACAGGCTGGCGCCATCGAGGTGCGGGCCGGGCATGACCAATTTGGCGCCGGTCAGGGCACAGGCATAAGGCAGGCCCCAGGCATTGACGTGGAACATCGGCACCACGGGCAGGATGCAGTCGCGCGCCGAGGCGCCCAGGCCATCCGGCTGGGCGGAACCGAAGGCGTGCAGCACGGTCGAGCGGTGCGAATAAAGCACGCCCTTCGGGTTGCCGGTAGTGCCCGACGTGTAGCAGAGCGAAGACGCCGTGTTTTCGTCGAACTCCGGCCATTCGTAATCGTCGCCCTGGGCGGCCAGCAATTCCTCGTAGCAGAGCAGGTTCGGAATGGGATTGGGCGGCATTTCGTCGCGCTTGCACAGGGCGATCCAGCCCTTGACGCCCGGGCAATGCGGTACCAGGGCCTCGATCAAACTGGCAAAGTTGACGTCGAAGAAGATGAAGCGGTCGTCGGCGTGGTTGGCGATATAGGCGATCTGCTCGGGGAACAGGCGCGGGTTGATGGTGTGGCAGATCGCGGCCATACCCGAGACGGCATAGTAGATCTCGAAATGGCGGTGGGAATTCCACGCCAGGGTGCCGATGCGATCTTCGGCCTTGACGCCGAGCGACAGCAGCACGCGCACCAGTTGGCGTGAGCGGCGATGGGCGTCGTTGTAGGTGTAGCGATGCGTTCCGCCGACCGCCAGGCGGGATACTATTTCAGTATCGGCATGATTCTGGCCGGCGTGTCGCAGGAGCCCTGAAATCATCAGCGGGCGGTTCATCATCAAGCCTTGCATTGTTTCTGCTCCTCTCTGTTGTCCTGGTCATGCGCCAGATTCGACGGCAACCATAGCATTGGAAATCGCGGGAGACAATCGCCAATTGCGTTGTCAGCCAAAGCGAGCGAATGAGATGGCGGAATATTCCGCTTGGTGGAACAAATCCGTACTTCAGGGGGTGCGAGAGCGTCTAGGCGAGGTCGTCACGCGTCGCATCCGCCCAGCAGTTGGGCGTTTCGTAGAGTCGGATCCGTTCGAGGTGCAAATGATTGCCGTAGCTGTCGCGGTACAGCGGATCAAGAATCGCGAAGGCGATCCGCGCCAGATTTTCAGCGGTCGGCACGGCATCGAGCACCACCGTCTTGTGCCCGGGCACCGTGGCCAGAAAGTTCATGACCGTCTCATCACCGCGCCAGACCAGAAAGGCATGATCCCAGAGATCGACTACATGCTGTTTGGCGATGGCTTTGACCTCGGAGAAATCCATCACCATGCCGTCGTCCGGACGTCCTGCCGCATCGATGACGCCGCCGCCCAGCGTTATCTCAAGCGCATAGCGGTGCCCATGCAGGTGGCGGCACTGGCTTTGATGATTCGGAATTCGGTGGCCCGCATCGAATTCGAGGCGGCGGGTTATACGCATGGTCGGGATGTGTGGCAAAGTTGCGGATGAGTTGGCGCGCATTATAGCTTTGCTGCAGCGCCGTCCCGGACTCTGTCTGCCGGGGATTCCGCTTCGCGGGCCGGCAAGCGCCGGCTTTCAGCCTGTTCAACTTATTCTGTCCCGCCATGTCCCGCCTCCTGCTCAAGACTGAAGACCACTCGCGCGACAGTGCCGGCATGCGCTATGTCTATCCGGTCATTTCGCGCCGGGCTGGAGGAGTATCCGTCGGCATCAACTTGAATCCGAAGAATGCCTGCAACTGGCGCTGCATCTACTGCCAGGTCCCCGATCTGAAGCGCGGCGGGCCGCCGCCGATCGATCTGGCCTTGCTTGAACTTGAGCTCAAGGATTTCCTGCACTGGTCTCAATCGGGTGACTTCATGGCAACACGTGTTCCGGAAGGTGCCCGACGACTGGTCGATGTGGCTTTCTCCGGGAATGGCGAGCCGACCAGCGCGGCGGAATTCTCCGATTCCGTGGCGATTGTCCAACGCGTGCTTGCCACACATGATCTGGCCGGCAAAGTCATCGTGCGTCTGATCACCAACGGCAGCCTGCTCGACCGCAAAACGGTGCAAACAGGCATTGCGCGAATCGGCCAGGCAGCAGGCGAGGTCTGGTTCAAAGTGGATGCGGGCACTTCAGCCGGCTTGGCCCGCATCAATGGCACCCGCGCCCGGCCCGAGGTCGTGGCGCGGCGCCTGGCGTGTTGCGCCGCGCTGGCGCCGACCTGGGTGCAGACCTGTTTGTTCCGGCTGGACGGCGAAGCGCCCGCCGAGACGGAATTGCGGGCATGGCTGGCGTTGCTCGCTCCCCTTGCTTCAACGCTGGCCGGCGTGCACCTGTACAGCCTGGCGCGGCCGTCGCTGCAAAAAGAAGCGCCCCGGTTGGGGCGCCTGGAAGCGGAATGGCTGGAGGAAATGGCGGATCGGGTCCGCCAACTAGGGTTGACGGTACGCGTCAGCCCCTGACGCCGAGGCGTTTAGCGGCCTTCCTACTTTTTGGCTTTTAGCGCGGCCTTGGCGTCTTTCTTCAGATCCTTGAACAGCGCTGGCTTCGCCGAGCGCAGATACTCGACGACTTCAAAGTCCTCACGTCTGATCTTCTGGATATCGATCTGCTCGACGTGCACCAGGCGCAGCAGTTGCTGAACCGGGCGCGGCATGTTGCGCCCGCTTTCGTAACGAGAGCCGCCGCTCTGGGTTACGCCCAGTTTCGACCAGAACTGTTGTTGATTCATGCCGAGCTTGCGGCGGATTTCGCGGGCATCAATCTTGTCGGTTGTTTTCATCTACGCGCTCCTCGAACTGGCTGTCATCAAGCAAATGTGATGGAACATGGGGCATTTGGAAGCACCCAATGGCTATTACCGAAGTAATATGCGAAACACTATAAGACTAATTCGTCCGCCATACAAGAAAATTGTTGTGACATTAGTACGTGGGGATAACCGAGATGAAAGAGCTGGTATCGTCTGCGGGCTCGTTTGGGCGGTACGGACTATCGGGTAAAATTCACGGTTTCCCAACTCACGAATTACAGCAATGGCTTTGATTGTTCAGAAATACGGCGGCACATCGATGGGCTCGCCCGAGCGTATCCGCAATGTCGCCAAGCGCGTCGCGCGCTGGAAGGCTAAGGGGCATCAACTGGTGGTGGTGGTCTCCGCCATGAGCGGCGAGACCAACCGCCTGATCGCCCTGGCCAAGGACGTTTCGCCGCAGCCCGACGAGCGCGAACTCGACGTGATGATTTCCACCGGCGAGCAGGTCACGAT
>JAPLRA010000055.1 GCA_026399445.1 Sulfuritalea sp. | reverse complement strand
AGGCGAGAACTGTCCGGCATCAAACAACTCGGCAAGTCGCAGATCGAGCGCGGCCAGCGCCGCCATCTCGGGCAGGTTCAGCCACGCTTCATCGACCTCGACGAACATGGCTTTGCCGCACAGTCCGACAAAGGGCGCGGCAAGTGCATCATGACTGGCATGGCCGAAGACGACGAAGCGGGTGGTGCGTAACATTTGTTCACGCCGCTCGACAAACACTTCATGCCAACGATGCTCGCACAAGGCCAACCAAAGGTCCGGGCTGGAGCCGGCCACCACCACGCCGCATTCATCAAACTGGGTCAACGCGTCACGCAACGGGCCGCGCGCTGCGATGCCCTGCTGCCGGGCCGCATTCAGCGCCGCGACGTGGCGCCGATTGAGCGCCGCCTTGGTCTGCGGAAACGTCAGCCAGATCAGCGCGTTGAACAGGTCATGACGATTGTCCGGCCGCGTCGCGATCTCACCGGACAGGCAGGCCCGCTCTTCGTACGCTTCGGCATCGCTGGAGGGCAAGGCAAAGCGCAGCGGCTGGCCATGGCCGGTCACAAGCCTGCGTTCGCTGGCGACGGCATTCAGCATGGGTAGATCAGGTGTGCCGGCGGCAAACCGGGGCTGCAGAAATGCCGAGAGCGGATGGAGAATCAAATTCCGCCCCGGCCGGGGTCAGGGCTTCCCGGCAGAAGTCGGCGCTTCCAGGCTCTTGTATTCGATGGTCCCGTCCCTGAACTGAAAACGACCGATCAGGTCACCCGGCGCCGGCGGGGCGTCCTTGAATTGCTCAAGGCGGCAGCTGCGGGTTTCGGTGACGTACCAGCGCTTGCCGGAATTCAAAATGAATACCCCCGGTTCGGTACGATACACATCGATCTTGACCGCGTCAGTCGCCATTTCCTTCATGGGATAGCGTCGCTGGCATTCCGGAAAGCGCGCGACGATCAGTTCCGTATCCCATTCGCTGCCGATGAAGGCCTGCTGCCGCGTCAGGGTCAGCGAATGCTGCGGACCGGCAACCAGATAGGCGGCATGCTGCGTGTCGCCGCAGCCCGCCAGCGCCAGAATGGAAAGCAGAATCAGGCCAATTCTCATTGCATCACTCCAGACGCCAGGCGACGGATTCGCCCGCACGCAGCGGCACCAGCCGGTCGCTGCCAAGGTAGTCAAGGCTCAAGGGTATCGCAAGCGCCTCGCGCCGCAAGCTGATCTTTTCGGTATTGCGCGGCAAGCCGTAGTAGTCCGCGCCATAGAAACTGGCGAAGCCTTCCAGCCGGTCCAGCGCCCCGGCGGCCTCGAAAGCTTCGGCATACAACTCGATGCCGGCATGCGCCGTATAGCAGCCGGCGCAACCGCAGGCGGTTTCCTTGGCGCTTTGCGCATGCGGCGCTGAATCGGTGCCGAGGAAGAATTTCGGACTGCCCGAAATCGCCGCGGCCACCAGCGCCTGACGGTGAGTTTCGCGCTTCAGCACCGGCAGGCAGTAATTGTGCGGGCGGATACCGCCGGCGAAGATTGCATTGCGGTTGAGCAGCAGATGATGGGCCGTCAGCGTGCCAGCGACGTTCATGCCGCCGTCACGGACGAACTCGATGCCCTCGCGGGTCGTGACGTGTTCCAGCACCACTTTCAATGCCGGGAAATCGCGCAGCAGCGGCAACAGCACGCCATCGATGAATACCGCCTCGCGATCGAAGATATCGACCGCCGGATCGGTGACTTCGCCATGCACCAGCAGCGGTACGCCGAGTCTTTCCATGCGGGCCACGGTTGCCGTGCACTTCTTCAGGTCGCTGACGCCGGCATCAGAATTGGTCGTCGCGCCGGCCGGATAGAGCTTGATCGCATGCACGAAGCCGCTGGCCTTGACCGCATCCACCTCGGCCGGCGGCATGTTGTCGGTCAGGTACAAGGTCATCAACGGAGTGAAGTCGATTCCCGCCGGCAGCGCCGCCAGGATGCGGTCGCGATAGGCAGCGGCCAACGCCACCGTCGTCACCGGCGGCTTCAGGTTAGGCATGACGATGGCTCGAGCGAAACGTCGCGCCGTATCGGGCAACACCGCAGCCATGGCGGCGCCGTCGCGCAAATGCAGGTGCCAGTCGTCGGGGCGGGTGAGGGTGAGAGTCTGCATGAGGCCGATTATAAAGCGTGCCCGTCAGGCATCCTTCATTTCCAGAGCCCTTGCATACAGCGCATTCTTCGGCTGGCCGGTGACCTCCGCCGCCAGTTTGGCCGCCTGTTTCACCGGCAGGCCGCCTGTTTCACCGGCAACTCATTCAGCAGCGCGGCCAGCACGCGCTCGGTCTCGGCGTCCATGCCTTCACGCGGCGGCGGCGCGGAGACCACCAGCACGAACTCGCCGCGCTGATGATTGGCATCCGCCGCCAGCCAGGCCGGCGCAGCCGCCAGCGGCATGCGTTCGATCTGCTCGAACATCTTGGTCAGTTCACGGGCGATGACGATTTCGCGCTGCGGCTGCAGCAGTTCGACCAGTTCGGCCACGGTTTCCATCACCCGGTGCGGCGCCTCGTAGAACACCAGTGCCGCATCGACGCCGGCAAGTTCCGCAATCGCCGTCCGGCGAGCGCCGACTTTTGCCGGAAGGAAGCCGACAAACAGAAAGCGCTGATCCGCAAGACCGGCCGCCGACATGGCGGCAATCGCGGCATTCGGCCCCGGCAGCGGGATCACCTTGAAGCCGGCGGCGCGCACCGCCGCGACGGTGCGCGCACCCGGATCGGAGACGCCCGGCGTGCCGGCATCCGATATCAGCGCCAGGCACTTGCCCTCGCCCAGCAACCGGATCAGCTTCTCCGCGGCTTCGTTCTCGTTGTGCTGGTGCAGCGCCAGCGTCGGCACCTTGATGCCATGGTGATCGAGCAGATGGCGCGCATGGCGAGTGTCCTCGCAGGCGACCAGATCGACCCCACGCAGGGTTTCCAGCGCACGCAGGGTGATGTCACCCATGTTTCCGATCGGCGTGGCGACAACATACAATGCATTTTCCATGACCGCCATTCTTGCAGCCTGATGAGTACGAGGCAAGCCAAAGGTGCAGCCGGCGAGCAATTGGCGGCGGATTACCTGATGCGGCAGGGTCTTTCCGTCATCGAACGCAACTTACGGGTGAAGGGTGGCGAGATCGATCTGGTCTGCCGTGATGGCAAAACCACTGTTTTTGTCGAAGGGCGCCTGAGGAGTCGCAGCGATTTCGGCGGCGCCGCGGCCAGCATCACCGCCACCAAGCAGGCCCGCCTGATTTTGGCGGCACGGCACTGGCTGCTACGCCACGGCGAAACGCCCTGCCGCTTCGACTGCATGCTGCTGGATGGCCTCGAATCGAAAAACATTGAATGGCTGCGCGATGCGTTTTCGGCTGATTGATTTCTTGGGAAAAGCTCAGATGCTTTCGACGCAAAGGCGCAAAGACGCAAAGAACTTCAAAAGCAGACGAATTGCTTGTCTTGATCGAGCTTTTCTTTGCGTCTTTGCGCCTTTGCGTCGAGCGATTCTTGTTTTCGGCCTCGCCTTCAGCCTCACGGCGCTGGCCGGCGAAGTCCGCATCCTGGTGCAAAGCTCGCCGCTGGCCGGCTTTCAATACCATGCCGGGGAAACCCTTTGGCAGGAAATGCGCGAAGGCGACCGCCTGATACTGGTGCGCGAGGCCGACAACCCGCACGACGCCAACGCGGTGCGCATCGAATGGCGCGGCCAGAAGCTGGGCTACCTGCCGCGCGCCGAAAACCGCAGCGTTGCCGCCGCCATCGACCGCGGCGAGCCCGTGGATGCCCGCATCGCCAGATTGCGCCAGCACAAGAACCCGTGGCAACGGGTGCTGATCGAAGTATTTGTCGTGCTCTAGCCCCCCTATTCCAGCCTCGGCCCGGCGCTGGGGAAGGCTATCCTCAACCGTTAAAATGTCTGCCCACCACGCAAAGACCTGATTCATGACACTCGCCGATCGCATTCAGCAGCACTTCCACGACAGCGCCCAGACCAAGCTCGCGGCACTGTCGATCATGGCCGCGCCCATCGAAGCCGCTGCGCGCCGCATGGTCCAATGCCTTCTGGCCGACGGCAAGGTGATGGCCTGCGGCAATGGCGGTTCGGCCGCCGATTCGCAGCACTTCGCCGCCGAACTGGTGAATCGCTTCGAGAAGGAGCGCCCGCCGCTGGCGGCGGTTGCGCTGACCACCGACACCTCGACGCTGACCTCGATCGCCAACGATTACCGTTACGAAGACGTCTTCGCCAAGCAGATACAGGCGCTGGGCCGGCCCGGCGACGTGCTGCTGGCCATTTCGACCTCGGGCAATTCGCCCAATGTGATCGAAGCCATTCACGCCGCACACGACCGCAACGTCACAGTGGTGGCCCTCACCGGCAAAAAGGGCGGCAAGATCGCCGCGCTGCTCGGCCCCGACGACATCCACCTGTGCGTACCCGCCGAACGCACTGCCCGAATCCAGGAAGTACACCTGCTCACCATCCACTGCCTGTGCGACGGCATCGATGCCTTGATACTTGGAGAAACACAATGACGAACGGAATCCACATCGGCAAAACCCTGCGCAACCTCCTCGTACTGGTGCTCTGCGCACCCATTCTCGCGGGTTGTTTTGGCGCCGCCGCCGTAGGCGTCGGTACCGGCGTCCTGATGTTGACGGATCGGCGCAATTCAGAGACCTTTGCCTCCGACGAAGGCATGGAGATTCGCGCCTCCAACCGCATCACCGAGAAGTACGGCGACAAGGTGCATGTCAATGTGACCAGCTACAACCGCATGGTCCTGCTGACCGGCGAAGTACCGAACGATGCGGCCAAGGCCGATATCGAAAAGATCGCCTCCGGCGTGCCCAACGTCAAATCGATCAGCAACGAGCTGGCCATTGCCGGACCGTCGAGTTTCGGCGGGCGCAGCAACGATTCCTACATCACCTCCAAGGTGAAAGCACGCTTTGTCGATGCCAACAAATTCTCGCCCAACCACGTCAAGGTGGTGACGGAAGCCGGCGTGGTGTTTCTGCTCGGCCTGGTGACCCAGACCGAAGCCAACGCGGCGGTGGATAGCGCCCGCACCACGGGCGGCGTGCAGAAAGTGGTGCGCGTGTTCGAAATCATCAGCCCCGAACAAGCCAAGGCGCTGGACAACACGTCGCCGCCTCCGGCTTCGGCGCCAGCGCAGGATGCCAAGCCGGCCGCGGTCAAGAAGTAGGCCGCACAGAAGATCAGACGCCGCATGGCGTATTCATTGCTGGCCTTCGAGGCCAAGATCACCGCCCCGGCCGATCTCGCCGCGCGCATCGCCCTGCTGCCGCGGCCGCTGGTATTTACCAACGGCTGCTTCGACATCCTGCATCGCGGTCATGTCACCTATCTGGCGCAGGCGCGCAGCCTTGGGGCCTCACTGATCGTCGCCGCCAACTCGGATGATTCGGTCAGGCGCCTGGGCAAGGGCGACGACCGGCCGGTCAATCCCCTGGCCGACCGCATGGCGCTGCTGGCCTCACTCGAATGCGTAGCGCTGGTGACCTGGTTCGACGAGGACACGCCGCTCAAGCGCATCCTCGACTGCCGCCCGGAGGTACTGGTCAAGGGCGGCGACTGGCCCGTGGAAAAAATCGTCGGCTACGGGGAAGTGACTGGCTGGGGCGGCACCGTACATTCCATCCCCTTCATTCACGAACGCTCCACCACCGCGCTGATGGACAAGATTCGCCGGCTTTAGAAAGTTGGCGCTTGCCGGCCCGCGAAGCGGAATTCCCGGCAGACAGAGTCCGGTAAGGCGGCCTAAGCGGCCGTGCGGCGCAGGATCATGTCCCTCACCAGATCGATGTGCCCGCGCAGGGTATAGAGCATGTCCGAGAACGTCAGCGGCGTGCGAATGCCGCTGGCGTCCTTCTCGATGGCGTCGAGCTTCTCCATCCACTCGGCGCGACTGTGCCGCTCCGGCTCTTCGTTGATTTCGTTTTCGAGAAACTTCAGTTCGCCATAGCGCCGGTAGATGCGCGAACGTACGCGCCAGCCATAAAGCTGCGGCGCGAACTTGAACAGCGGCACCAGCACCGCCAGAAGCGGGACCAGCATCACCACCATGCGGTCGATCAGCGTCGCCGCCCAGAATGGCAGGTAGCGCTGAAGGAAGGGCTTGCCCGACTTGTAGTAGCGCTCCGCCTCTTTCGACAACGGAAACTCGCTGTGACCGGCGCGAGGAAATTCACCCGGCTTCTGGAACACGCCGGGCTGCCCATGCACCTCGCTCGCCGCCTGCATCAGAAGATCGATCAACGCCGGATGCGTATCTTCGCGCACCAGCAGGGTGGCCATCGGCGACACCAGTTGCGTGTCGTGCGGCGGGATGTCCAGCGTCAGGTCGATGGCCCCGCGCGGCAGCACCAGACGCGCCAAATGCGGAAAGCGCCGCGTGTAGGCTTCGGCATGGGCCAGGCTCATCAGGCCCACGCCCGGTGTGTAGAGCAGCGCCCAGACCAGCGAAGACTGCGTCGGCCCGACCACGAACACGGCATCGACTTCACCCTTCTGCATGCTCTCGACCAGACTCAGGCCGCCAACCTCGATCAATTTTGTATTCTTCGCATCCAGTCCGTTGGCCGCCAGCAGTTCCATAGCGAGATGATGCGTGCCGCTGCCCGCGCCGCCGATGGCGACGCGCTTGCCCTTGAGATCGAGCACCCTGTTGCCGCCACGCAAGGCGGCCTCGCGGTAGAAGATCCACAAGGGCTCGTAATACATGTCGCCCAGCGAAACCAGTTCGTCCTCTTCCCCCAGACGCGCCGTGCCACCCTGGATGAAACCGGCATCGACCTCGAATTCCGGATTGCGCAGCCGCTCCAGATTCTCCGGCGAACCGGCAGACGGCTTTGCCACCAGTGCTACGCCGTAGCGGGCCAGAACATCCTTGTAGCGGGCCGCGAAGCGCTGGTACGCGCCGCTCTCGCCGCCGGTACTGACGATCAACTGATCAGGCGGCGCCGGCTTGATGAACTGCGCCGCCAGCCAGAACGCACCGATGATCAGCAATAGCGAAGGCAGCGCGACAAACACGATGTCGCGCCAGGAAAGCAGTTTGAGTTTTTCGGGCATGTTCACCTCGTGTCGCTCATTTGGCGAACATTATCCGGGACCGACAAAGACGTCAGAACGGAATATCGTCCTCGAAATCGTTGAAGTTGCTGCCGGCCGGCTGCGCGGCCGCAGCGGGGCGATTGCCACCACCACTGGCGGCACTGGCACCGCCCCCGCTCTCGCGCGGCGGTGCGTCACTCATGCCCTCGCGGGAGCCGAGCATTTTCATTTCGTTGGCGACGATCTCCGTCGTGTAGCGCTCCTGGCCTTCCTTGTCCTGCCACTTACGGGTGCGCAAGGCGCCTTCGACATACACCTGGCGGCCCTTCTTCAAATACTGGCCGGCGATCTCGGCCAGCTTGCCGAAGAACACCACGCGATGCCATTCCGTGGCTTCTTTCTTCTCGCCGGTGGCCTTGTCCTTCCAGGTATCGGTGGTGGCGATAGTGACGTTGGTGATCGAGTCGCCGTTCGGCGTGTAGCGCACTTCCGGATCGCGGCCCAGATTGCCGACGATGATGACCTTGTTGACTGACGCCATGCTAATTCCTCCTAGGATTTTGTTTCAAGTATGCCATGCGCGGACGGCGCCGTCGCAACTGCCCGGCGCACAGGCACCGGCGGCATGGTGGCCGCCGCGACCAGCCGCCGCCCAGCGCCCCGCCAAGGAACAGGCCGAGCGCCTGCGTGGTGTTGTAGACGCCGAGCGCCGCACCCTTGGCGCGCGGCGGCGCGATGCGGGAAATCAGCGACGGCAGCATGGCTTCAAGAATATTGAAGGCGACGAAAAAACTCAGCAGGCCGCCTGCAAGCACCGTGAAGTTCGTGCTGCCGATCCCCATTGTCAAAAGTGTGGCAAGCAACAGGCCGATGGCAAAGACGAATACCGGCTGCACCTTGTTGCGCTTCTCGGCTAGGATGATCGCCGGCACCATCAGGACGAAGGATGCCAGCACCGCCGGCAGGTAGATTTTCCAGTGCGAGGACAGCGGCAGGCCGCCGTAGCGGATCAACAGGCCCGGGACGACGACGAACATCGCCATCTGCACCATATGCAGGGTGAAGATGCCGAAGTTCAGCCGAAGCAACTGGGTGTCAAACAGAACATCGCGAAACGGCGGCTTGGGGCCCGGCGGCAAAGGCGGTGCCGGGGGCACCACATGCGTCACGAGGCCAATGGCGGCAATCGCCAGAACCGCCGTCATCCAGAAAATTCCGTTCGTGCCGATCGCGGCATACAGCGCGGGAGCCGCCACCAGCGGAATGGCGAACACCAGCCCGATCGAGGACCCGATCATCGCCATCACCTTGGTGCGATGCTGTTCGCGTGTCAGGTCTGCGGCCAAAGCGGTAACCGCAGCCGAAATAGCCCCGGCACCCTGCAGCACGCGGCCGATGATGGCCCACCAGATGTCGGTCGACAAGGCCGCCACCGCCGAGCCAAAGGCAAACAGCAGCAAGCCGGTAACGATCACCCGCTTGCGGCCGAAGGTGTCGGCCGCCATGCCGAAGGGAATCTGGAACATCGCCTGGGTCAATCCATAGGCGCCGAGCGCGATGCCGA
>JAPLRA010000137.1 GCA_026399445.1 Sulfuritalea sp. | reverse complement strand
GCGGGTGTGTGCATGTCTGACGCCGGACAAATTTGGAGGCAAGAATTATCGCACGCTGAATTGGGGCGGCAGATGGGCGTCGAAGTGCGCCAGCAGGCGCTGCGGCAGCCAATCGATGCGGCCGGGCAGGGCGCCGTGCACAAAACCGACATGGCCGCCGTGTTGGGGCATTTCGAAGATCACGGCGGCAGACAAGGCTGAGCGCCGTGGCAATGCCGCTTGCGGCAGGAAGGGATCGTTGGCGGCATTCAACAGCAGCGTCGGCGTTTGCACTGCGCCCAGCAGCGGGCCGGCGCTGCTCCTCGCGTAATAGTCGTCGGCGCCATTAAATCCGTGCAGCGGCGCGGTGGCGGCATCGTCGAAGTCGCGCAGGGTGCGCGCCGCTCTCACACGGCCGACGTCTATGCGGCCGGGAAACTGGCGGTCCTTGGCCAATGCGGCGGGAATCAGCGTGCGCAGGAAGTGCCGCGCATAAACCAGGTTGAAGCCGGACGAAAGCGCGGTATTGGCCGCCGCCAGATCCAGTGGCGCGCTCACCGCCGCTGCCGCATTCACGATGCCGGATGCCAGATCGCCTTGCTCGGCCAGCCACTTCAGCAGCCCATTGCCACCGAGCGAAACGCCGGCAGCGAACAAGGCCGGATAGCCGCGCGCATGCAGGCGACGCAGTACCCAGTCGATTTCCTGCGAGTCACCGGAGTGATAGGCGCGGGGCAGGCGATTGGGCTCGCCCGAACAGCCGCGAAAATGTACCACCACGCCGTGCCAGCCGCGCCGCTCCACGGCGTGCATCAGGCGTCGTGCATAGTGGCTGCGCGAACTGCCTTCGAGGCCGTGAAACAGCGCGACGCAGGGCGCGCCGGGCTTGCCGTCAATCCAGTCGAGATCGATGAAGTCGTCATCCGGCGTGTCCCAGCGTTCGCGCCGGTAGCGCGGCAGCGGCCCCTTGATCAGCAGCGGCCAGATGGTCTGCGCATGACCGCCGGGAAGCCACTCCGGCGCCAGATAGTGAGGCGTCTTCACGGCCGGATTCAGTGAAGAATGCGCGGCACTTCGCCGATGCTGTCGGGCGGTACCGGCGACGCATGATGAGCCACCATGCGCCAGCCCAGGGCACCGCGCACATAGATGTTGGTGGCGGCCACCGGTGCGCTCACATTCTCGTTGTCCACGGTGGCGATGTGCTCGAGCAGGGTGCTGACCATGGCGAAGGGCGTGGTCACCGCCGTTTGCTGCGACAGACGTACGCGCAGTTTCCTGCCGTTGACGAAAATGTGCTGCCACGCTTCGCGGATCATCGTGTAGCCGATCAGGCGCGGTCCACCGGGGTGCACGCAGACGATTTCCTCGTCTTCGGCCCAGACGGCCATCATGGCCTCGATGTCGCAGCGTTCGAGCGCCTCGTAAAAGGCGGCTTCGACATCCTGCGGCGTGGCAAAAATCTTCTGGCTGGGCACGGTCAGATTCAGAACTGCGCGTTGAGGGTGGCCGCCACCTGTTGCGGCGTGATCCCATTCATGCAGTCGAAGTGCCCCAGGGGACATTCGCGCTTGAAGCAGGGGCTGCACGGAAGGTTTCTCGAAACGATTTTCGCATGGGGCGACAAGGGTGGCGTGTAGGCGGGCGATGACGAACCATAGAGCGCCACCAGGGGTCGCCCGAGTGCCGCCGCGACATGCATCAGGCCGGAGTCATTGCTCACCACGCAGCGCGCGGAGGCGAGCAGGTCGATCGCCTGCTCCAGCGAACTGCGGCCGCACAGGTTGAGGGCCGCGCCCTCCGCTGCTCGCACGATCTCTTCTCCGACCGCCGCATCTTTGGCCGAGCCCACCAGCCATACCGGGTTCTGCGGCGTGGCTACAAGTCGCGCCAGTGCTGCAAAGTGCTGCGCGGGCCAGCGCTTGGCGGGGCCGTATTCGGCGCCGGGGCAGAAGATCACCGGCGCGGCGTCGAGAGGCAGGTCCAACGCCCGACGCACGGCCTGCTGCTGTTCCACCGTCGAGCTCAGATGTGCTTGCGGCAGGATCGCCGGCAGCGGTCCGGCCAGGGCCGCATAGCGTTGCACCAGTTGTGGATGCGCGGCGACGTCGAGCCGATGGCGTTCGTTCAGCAGCAGGTAGCGGGCTTCGCCCTGATAACCGATGCGGCGCGGAATGCCGGCAAAGAAGGGCGCCAGTGCCGATTTCCAGGAATTGGGCAGCACGTAGGCTTGCTGATAGTCGGCGCTGGAGAGACGGCGGCCCAAGGCGCGGCGGGCGCCGAAATTGAATTCACCGTGGCCGAAGGGATTGACGATGACTTCATCGACTTCGGCCATGCGTCCCAGTAGCGGCGCCGACCAGTCCGGTGCCAGCACGTCGATGCGGGCCGCCGGACTATTGCGCTTGAGCAGCGCGAGCAACGGCTGGGCGAGAATCGTGTCGCCGATCCAGGACGGAGCGACGACCAGAATCTTCATGCTTGCAGCAGAACCACTATCTCGCGAAGAAACTTAATGATGACCCTTGGGGCGCTCGCCTTCGAAGCGATACACCGTGCCGCAGTACGGGCAGGCCGCCTCGCCCGACTCAGCCTTGAGCACGTCGATGAAGACACGCGGGTGGCGAGCCCACAGCGGTGCGCCGGGACGCGGACAGGCCAGCGGCAGATCGTGCGCGGTAACGGCAACCTGGCGTTGCGATTCGTCGAGAGTGGACATGATTTACCTCAAGCGTGCATTAGACAGGGCTGAGCCAGTCGGCATGGGCCGGCACTTTGCCGTTGACCACGTCGAAAAACAGGCTCTGGAGTTTTTCGGTGATCGGGCCGCGACTGCCGGCGCCGATGGTGCGGTTGTCTAGTTCGC
>JAPLRA010000294.1 GCA_026399445.1 Sulfuritalea sp. | reverse complement strand
GATAGATCAGGAAGCTTGCCCCGGCATCGTGAAACACCTCCTCGATCATCGCATTGATGGCGTGGGATGCATCGAAGCTTTGCTTGTAGCCAAACCGGCCCGGTCCGCCCGTGGTGGTGATCACGAGCCCGAGATCAATCGCCTTCATGGCAGTCTCGTTGAGGGCGCAGTAGGCAATTGCGCCGATGGTCTCGGGGACAAACACGATGCGATAGGTGTACTTGCGTTCGCCGCGTGCCAGCAGTTCCCGTGCGAGAAATGCGGTGAGCAATACTCCGCTCAAGGAGTCGTTGGCCATCGACGGATGGCAGATGTAGCAGGAAAGCAGCACTTCCTGACTTGACTTGCCGGGCAGGATCAATTCACCGTAGGTCAGCGACCCCGGAGCCAGGCGGCTGTCGATCACGACCTGGAAACTGCCGGCCGTCTGTTCAAGTTCCCGATACTGGTCATGGGTGAGGCAGAAGCCCCAGTCACGCTTGTAGTAGCTGGTGCGATAGGGGATGGCGTTCGGCAGGTCGGGGTGGATGTGAAGGTGGGGCTGCAGCTCCTGCCAGGAGTATTCGCCGCGCACCGGGACGCTGTAGCTGACGACGTGAAGGTTGCTGGCCTTGAAATCGACGATGCGTCGCCCGGTCGAATCGGCGATCCATGCATCGCCGATATTCCATTCGTCGGGGATGGTCCAGTCGTAAACGGCAGTTCCGGACGGTACTTCATGGATCGTCAGGGGAACCAGTTCCTGCAAAATCCTCAACGTTTCGCGATTGGGATTGCCCGTGATGCTCCGGCACAAGGGAAACAATCGCTGAAGATAGGCGTCGAGTTCGGCGCAAACAGCAGCGGGAAAGTCGGCGCCGGCGGGACGGCGATTGGCCTGTGCAATCCGAATGATGTCTGCCGCAGGCGTTTCGACAGCCACGCCGGCACCTACCAGCGGTTCCAGGGTTGCCAGATCGCCCGGTGTGTCAATGTCGAAGCGGAGTTCCGGGAACGCCAGTTCGGCAGGAGCCGCAACGGCGCACAGTTTGTACTCGCTTGCGTGCTCCCACAGATAGACAGTCACGTGTTCGCGATGGCGGGCTTCGGTCGCCTTTGCCGCTACGCTTTCGAGGAGCGAGGCACTGAGTATCTCGGCGCCGAACCCATCCGCATAGCGACTGCCGAGGCGGTCCTGATGGTTGCAGGCATAGTCGCAGGAACTGCCGGCGAAGTAAGTGACCAGGCGATCGATCTCGCCCGGATCGACAAACGGATTGTCGGCACAGATTCTTACGACGACGCTGGCGCCGGCTTCTTTCGCCGCCCCGGCAAAGCGTGCAAGTACATCGGTTTCGCTGCCGCGAAAGACCTTTACGCCGTTGGTCCGGGCCAGATCCGCCAGCCCTTCATCTTCGGCGCGATCAGAGGTCGCGAGCACCACCTTGTCGAGTTTCCTGGCCTGCTTTACGCGACGCAGCACCCATTCGAGTATGGGGTGCGGCCCCAGCGGGGACAGCATTTTCCCGGGGAATCGCGAAGAGCCCATGCGGGCCTGGATGATTGCAACGACGGTCATGAATCGGATGGCGCCAGGTCGTCCCACTGCAGCACGTGGTCGGCTTGCAGTGTATGGTGCAGGCGGCGGCCGAGGACCTCGTCCCAGTGAAGGGGGCTGACCCCGGTACCGGGTCGTTTGTAAGTCAGATCGGCGGCGGTAAGCGGGCTGCCCGCCGCCACGTCGCGCGCCAGCACAATGCTGCGGCGGGCGTTCTTGCGCGAAAGGGCTTCCGTGGCGATGGGAGCCTTGAAATCCGTTGGGCCCAGCAGTTCATGAATCCGGCCGGCCAGGGCGACGAACCGGGCCAGATCATGCACATCCATCGCGTGGTAGTGATCGTTGCCCGGCAAGGTCTTGTCATGGGTGAAATGCTTTTCGAGGATCGATGCGCCGAGCAGGTGCGCCGTCACCAGCGACGTCATCGAGTCATCCGGCAGGGTGTGGTCGGAATAGCCGATCGGCCTTTCCGGATAGGCGCGCTTCAGGCCTTCGATCATCCTCAGATGCGCATTCCGATTGTCGGTCGGATAGTTGAGAATGCAATGCAGCAGCGCCAGATCCGTGGTGCCCGACTGAACCAGGGTTTCCACGGCAATGTCGATTTCTCCCAGCGTGCACGCGCCGGTGGATAACACGACAGGCTTGCCCTTGGCGGCAACCTTGCGCAGGAAAGGGATGTTGGTCAGATCCGCCGACGCGATCTTGAAGAAAGGCACTAGCGGATCGAGGAACTCGATTGCATCGTCGTCGAACGGGGTCGACAGAAAATCGATGCCCACCTGCCGGCAATGTCCGGCAAGGGCCACATAATCGTCAGGCCCGAAGCTGTCGTACTTGCTGAAAAGCTCGTGCTGGCTCCGGGTGGGTTCCTTGGTGGTATCCCAATACGAAGGCGAGTGACGCGAGGCAAGGGTGCCGGCCTTGTAGGACTGGAACTTGGCGGCATCCGCGCCGCCTTCCTTGGCGAGATCGATCAGGCGCCGCGCCTGATCCATCGAGCCCTCGTGATTGACGCCGATTTCGGCAATGACGTACGGCTTGCTGCGAGGGCCGATCACTCGCTGGCCAAGCTTGATCTGGTTCATTTCGATTGTCCTTTTGATGCGCGTTCTATTCCGGCAGGCACAAGTCGGCGCTGGCGGTCCGGCGTGATGTTGGTTTCGTGGCGGCGATACCGATAGAGCGGCAGCTCAAGCCGGGAGATGGCGTACTTCTGCGTAAACCGGATCCGCAGGTCGCGGTCTTCGTGCAACAAAAAGTTTTCGTCGTACAGCCCGACTTCGATGAGCTGCTCGATGCGAAACATCACGCCGCAGGCGATCGGCCGTTCCATGCAGTTGACCCGGTCGATGACGTCCTCCCGGTCATTGACCAGGAGGTAATCGCAGGCAACGGCGTCCATGTAGCGATTCTGGGCCAGAAAGCTGTGCAGGAAGAGCAGAAAATTGGCGTTCACGTAGTCGTCCGAGTCGACGCGCACCACGTAAGCGCCATGGGCGGAGTGAATGCCACGATTGAGCGAGGCAGGCAGGCCCAGATTGGTTTCGTTGCGGATGAGGCGAACATCGTCGGCGAACAATCCCAGCGCGTATTCCGTCCTGTCCGTGCTGCCGTCATCGATCACGATTATTTCGAAATCGTCGCGCGGGAAGTTCTGGCTGAGCAGCGATCGCAGGCAGCGGCCGATGTAGCGTTCCTGATTGAATGCAGGAACGATAAGCGAAACTTGGGGAGCCTTCTTGGTCATGCCGCCAGCGCCTTCTGCAATGCGGTCCGGACACGGCCGGGGACGGAGTCATCCATGCGCACGCCGACCGGCAGCGATACCGCGCGTTCGAGCAGCGCACGCGAGGCCGGAAACGCGTTGGCGAGATCACCGCCGTGGGCGTTCACCAATTCCGGCATATGGCTCCATGTTCCGGCGAAATGCCATGTATAGGCTTCCGGCAGAATTTTGGTGGCGAGGCCGCCGGCCAGCAGTTGCTCCCGGCAGCGAAGCGCGCGTTGCTTATCGAAAACAAGCAGGACCAGGGCATCAGCCGTATCGTATGCTCCGTCCGGCACGGTGCGGGGCGTGATGCCCGGGATGTCACGCACCGCGTCGAGGATGCGATCGCGATTTGCCCTCTGTGCGGTGACCACGCCCGGGAGCTTTTTCAATTGGGCCAAGCCGACCGCGCCCTGCAACTCCATCATGCGGAAGTTGAAGCCGCTGCTGGCGCGGGTGTCTTCCCAACGTGGCACTTTTGGATTGTTTTCGTGTCCATGATCGTGCCAGGCAGCCGCCTTTTCATATGTCGCACGGTCCTTGAACACGACCATGCCGCCTTCGCCCGTGGTCATCGTCTTGGCGAAATCGAAGCTGAAGGTGCCGATATCGCCCCAGGTGCCGAGCGACGTGCCTTGCAGATTGCCGCCGCATCCCCAGGCCGTATCTTCGATCAATACCAGGCCGTGCTTGCGGCAAAGTTCTGATATCTCGGGCAGGCGCGCCGGCGTGCCAAGCATATGGACGGCGATCACCGCGCGGGTGCGCGGCGTGATCCGCTTTTCGAGATCAGCCGGATCGAGGTTGAAGGTGGTGTAGATCTCGGCGCAGACCAGCGTTGCCCCGGATTCGATGATCGCTTCGACGGTGGCCACGAAGGTAAAGCTCTGGGTGATGACTTCGTCTCCCGGCCCGATGCCGAGTGCCGCCAAGGCCACGCGCAAGGCGGCCGTTCCCGAGCACACGGCCAGCGCGTGCGGCGCACCGATCGCATGGCCGAATGCCTGTTCGAAATCACGCACCTTGTAGCAACCGTTGCGCAAGGCGTCGAAGCCGTGACGAAAGAGCACGCCACCGTGCGCGAACACGTCCTGAATTTCCGCCAGTTCTTCCTGTCCTACCAGTTCATAGCCGGGCATGGTCGTTATCGTCCTACATCATCGAAAACAGGCTGGCGACGCGATCGGGCGTGAGGATCGATTTGAATCCGTCGCCCAGTGCGTTGGTCAAGGGCTTCTGGTGGACGACTGTCGCCTCATACAGCGCCTTGTGCTGATCGCTTGTCAGGTTGGCGCCGACTCCGGCCGGTATGGCCACACCCTGCTTGTCGGCCATTTGCCAGAACTCGTCGCAGGCCTCGGGATAGAACTCTCCCATCGCCCTCATGACAATACAGTTGGCCACGCAATGGTGAAGCCCGAACACCACGCTCAAGCCCGCCGAGAAGGGATGCACCAGTCCGACGTAGCTGGTGGCGATGGCGCAACCGCCCAGATAGGAGGCCACCATCAGCTTTTCACGGTTGGTGGTGCTCATCATGTCGTCACCCAGAAACACCTGGCGACACAGGTTGACGGTCTCTCGCGAGTAGGCATCGCCGATCGCGTTGCGATAGCTGCCCGCCATGGATTCGATGCAGTGGATGTAGGCATCCATCCCGGTGAAGTAGTACTGGTCCCGCGGCACGGTCGCCGTCAGCTCGGGATCCATGATGATGTGGTCGAACACCGTGTAATCGCTGTTCATGCCAAGTTTCAGGCCATTGGCCGGATTGGTCATCACGCAGGTGCGGGTTGCCTCCGCCCCCGTTCCCGAAATCGTGGGAACGCCAAGCTTGAACACGCCGGGCTGCTTTACCAGATCCCATCCCTGATAGTCCGCCGCCCGGCCGCCGTTGGTCAGCAGGTTGGAAACGGCTTTCGCCGTATCCAGGACAATGCCGCCGCCAACGCCGACAACGGCCGCCGGGTGCGCGTATCCGCGCGACTTCAGGCTTTCCAGAAGGGTGTCGA
>JAPLRA010000479.1:1603-2629 GCA_026399445.1 Sulfuritalea sp. | reverse complement strand
GTGGCACTTGTCGCATTTGTCGCCGAGCGAGCCGCGGTGGCCTTTCTCGTTGTCGTCGGCGCGGTGGCAGGCAACGCATCGCGTCGGCGTCTTCTCCTTGTAGAGCGGCGTGCGATGGCAACTGCCGCACTTGGCAATACGGTGGCGGTCAAGCAGGGCAAAGTGCGTATCGCGGTCATGGCGAAAAGTGGAGACGGTCCATTCCCCTTCGTTGTGGCAGCTTTCGCAGCGCGTGCCGAAGTGACCCTTGTGGCCGTCCTTCATGTCGTCCTTGCGATGGCAGGAAACGCATTCGCGCGGCGTGTCGACAAATTTGTTGTCGAGGTGGCAGTCGGTGCACTTGAGAGTAGCGTTGGCATGTGCGAGGCGCAGCGGAAATTTTGTTTTGGCGTGATCGAAACGTGCTTCCTTCCAGGTGGACTCGTTGTGGCAGTTCTCGCATTTCGGGCCGAGGCCGTTCTTGTGCTTGTCTTCCTTGCGATGGCAACTCACGCAGTCGGAAGGCGCCTGGCTGAACTTGGTCCTGGCGCGATGACAGCTTGCGCAACTGCGGCCGCGATGCTTGCCGCGCAGCGCAAAATCGGTCTGCGCGTGGTCAAACCTTGTTTCGTCGAGCGCGACGATTTTGGCGCCGCGGCCCTTGTGATCGGTATGACAGCCGCGGCACTCACGTTCCTTGATCCGCCCGTGGTAGCCGGTGCCGGCCTTGACGTCGGCTGCCACCGGCTTGTGGCAGTCGAGACAAAGCTTCGCCTGCGCCGCGCGGTCGAAACGGACATGACAGTTCTGGCAAGCAGCCTCGAGATCGGCGTGGCCCTGAATGACCGGACCAGGCATCACGGCCGACTCCAGACTTTGCGCTGGTGCGGTAAATGAAGCCATCAATGCGGCCGCCGCGATCGCCAATCTAGTAAGCGTGTACAGCGATGACATGGACGAGTGCGGTGATCACCAGCATGCACAGGAAGGGAATGTGCACGATGTGCCAGTGTGAAAAGAGCTTTTCGTAGGTGGCGAACTGGGCCG
>JAPLRA010000479.1:0-1567 GCA_026399445.1 Sulfuritalea sp. | reverse complement strand
TTCTCAGGGTGTCGTCGAGGGTCTTCGCCAGCATCCGCAAATTCTCGTTTGTCGCCGTGTCACCGGCGCCGACTTTCGAGTCGCGCCCGGCAATCGCCCTGTGTACTCGCCAGCTGGCGAGGCGGCGTTTCCAATCCAGCGTGGCGAAGTGCAGGGCGCGCTGCCAGCCGCCTTGCGGTTGCAGGCCAGCCAGTGCCGAGAAACGTCCCATTTCCCGCTCAAGCACGGGCAATCGGGCAAGCGCGCCCTGCAGCGAATCCATCTGCAGCGCCAGCGCACGCTGCAGTTCCGTCGCCGTGGCACGGCTGCCATAGAGTCCGTTGTGAATTTTGCGATAGATGACGCGGCCGACGATGCCGCTGGCGACCACCAGCAGCATGGACGCCAGCGCAATGGCCGCGTTGAACGAGCCGACACGGAAGGTCGAATGGAATAGCACGATGAGCGGGCCGGCAACGCCGGCAAACATGTGGAAGCGGAACCAGTGTTTGAGCGGACCGATTACGGCAAGGGCAGCAAAGCGCTTGCGCAGCGGATAGATCAGCAGCACCAGCATCAGCGATCCGCCCACCACACCCAGCCAGTAGCCGAAGTCGGACGCGGGGGTATAGAGGTCATCGCGACGCACGAGCCAGCCTGTCAGGGCGAGTGAGATGACAACCGAGGCGATGACCGAGGCGACAACAGCGCGACCGGCGATCGCGACCAGTGGCGCGCCGATGTTTTGGAGCATTGATGATTGCGGTGCCGGACAGCTTCCCGCCGTGGCTTCCAGTTCCATGATGCGACTCCCTTGGTGTTGGTGCGGGCACACGCCCGTTGATTACGGCCGAATCCTAGGCGATGGCGCCGGTCGGCAGAAGTGTCGGGCGTCGACGACAGTGGCAACGCCTCGCCTGAAACCGGAATATCCGCCTCGCACCTGATTGACCCGGACCTGCCGGGTCGGGCAATCGATATCAACCAGCATAGGGAGTCCACGAAATGAACCCACTGAAACAAGTCGCAGCATGGTTGGCCGGAGGCCTGTTGCTGTTGGCGGCGCTACCTGCACTGGCCGGCACCATTACTGGTTCCGCCCACGACTTCACGGGCCAGGCCTGGTCGGGCGGCCGTATATGCGTGGCGTGCCACGCCCCGCACAAGACCGACACAACCACCACCGACGCACCGCTGTGGAGTCACGCCAACTCGACCGCGACCTACACGCTCTACAGCACGCCGACCATGAACGCTACGGTAACGCAGCCCGGCGGCGGCTCGAAGCTGTGCATGTCCTGTCACGACGGCACGGTCGCAGTGAATAGCTTCGGCGGCGTCACCGGCACCACCATGATTTCGGCTGCGAACAATCTCGGCACCAACCTCAAGGGCTCGCACCCGATCGGCTTCACCTACAACACGGCGCTGGCCACGGCCGATGGTTCGCTGCACGATCCTTCGACCAAGACCGTCACCATCGGATCGGGTACCCAGACGCGAACCGGCACGGTCAATTCGATGCTGCTCTACGGCGGCAAGATGGAATGCGACTCCTGCCACGACGTACACAACACCTTCACGGTGG
>JAPLRA010000006.1 GCA_026399445.1 Sulfuritalea sp. | reverse complement strand
CCTGTTCATTTCTTCATAGTAACGACCAGCCCGCCGTCAAGGCCGAGCTCCTTCAATTTGGCACGGGCCGAATCGGCTTCTTCCTTGGTCGCGAAGGGGCCGACTCGTACGCGCGCCTCGATGGTGGAGGGGATGCCATGCAGTTCCAGCTTTGCGCGCAGGTCCTCGGCATTGGCAACGTTGCTGAAGACGCCCATCTGAAGCGCAAACTGGCGCTCGGCAGCTTGCGTGATCGGGCGTGAGGCGGGTGCGCGTCGGGCGGCGCCGTGCGAAGCGGCCAGTTCGCGCGCCGGTTCCGGCCTCGCTGCGGGCGGAGCCGCCGGCACCGGCTCGGAGGGTCGAATCGATGCGGGTTTGCCGGTAGCCGGCTTGGTCAAGGGCCGGGATGGCAACGTCTCCGGCGGCAGCGGCAGCAACGGCGGCGCACCCGGCGACGCCGTACGTTCCGGCACGGCCGGCTCTTCGGCCCGGGCGACTACCGAGGCCTCGGGTTTCCCTTCTGCACTAGGCGCGGCAGCGGGCTCGGCCGGTTTGCCGTCGGCCGCAACCGCCGGATCTTCTTTGGCGGGCGCTGCAGGCACGGGCGCTTCCGGCTTGGGCGGCAGTGCCGCCACCTGGGTGGCCACCGGCTTGCTCGGCGCATTGATGGCATCGAACATGGCCAGGCTGCCGAGCAGGCCCACCACCATCACTCCGGCAATGGCTATGCGATTGAGAAGCCGCCGCTTGAGGGCGTCTTCGGCCGTGGATTCGGTATCAGGAGCCGGTGTTTCGTTCATCGCGATCCTCGCCTTGTTCATGATGCTCAAATGCAGTTCCGCTGCGTGCCAGCGAAGCCACCAGTTCCGCCTCGCCAATCGAGATGCCGCAGCGACCGGCAATTCCGGCGGCTGACATGCCTTGCTGCGCCAGCGCCATGGCCTCGTTGTACAGCGGTGATACATTGCGCGACGCCTTGAGCTGCGAGACCTCCTCGGCCAGGCGCGCCAACTCGTCGCGCTGATGAGCGGACTCGCGCCGCAGGCGTTCGAGTTCAACCTCGATGTTGGACTTGGCCAATTCGCGGGCAAATTCCTGCTCGGGCACTGCCGGCGCGGATTGCGGCGTCTCTGGTGTCTGTGGCGAAACTTGCGCCTCGCCTGCCGATGTGAAGGGGCCCCAGCCGGAAAGCCTGCGCCCGGCTTCCTGCTTTTCGCCACGCCCGCCCTTGCCAGCCACGTTGAGCAGCCGCATCACCAATAGCACCAGATAGACGCCCACCATCGCCGCCAGCACCAAAATGACGTCGCGCCAGCCGATGTCGCTGACGAAGTCGAAGTCCATCATGCGCTGCGCTCCGGACGCTCGTGAAGAAATCGTAGCGAGCGGGCCGCAGCGGGGTGCGGCCGGAGCGCAGCTACCGGAATGTACGTCGTTGTACATGAGGATAGCGAGCACCGCCCACGCCCCGATCCGGTCCGCGCAGTAGATTTATTCATGAGCGCTCCAGCGCCTGGTCGATGTCCCAGAGGATATCGTCAAGCGTCTCAAGTCCCACCGACAGGCGCACCATGTCGGGCGTCACGCCGGACGCCTGCTGATCCGCCTCGTTCATTTGCCGATGCGTGGTCGACGCCGGATGGATCACCAGCGTCTTGGCGTCGCCGATGTTGGCCAGATGAGAACAGAACTGCAGGGCGTCGATGAAGCGTTCTCCGGCGACTTGCCCACCCTTGACACCGAAGCTCAGGATGGCGCCGGCGCCGGCATTGCCCTTCGTGCCGAGGTAGCGCTGCGCCAGCGCATAGCCGGGACTGGAAGGCAAGCCGGGGTAATTGACCCATGCCACCCGCGGATGGCTCTCCAGATGCTGCGCCACGGCCAGCGCATTTTCGCAATGGCGCTTCATGCGCAGCGGCAGCGTTTCGATGCCCTGCATCAGCAGCCAGGCGGAAAACGGCGACAGCGCGGGACCGAAGGTGCGCAGGGTTTCCATGCGCGCCTTCATGGTGAATCCGAAGTCGCCGAAGGTCTCGTAGAACTTGACGCCGTGGTAGCCGGCGGAAGGTTCGGTCATGCCGGGAAATTTTCCATTGCCCCAATCAAATTTGCCGGACTCGATCACCACGCCGCCCAGCGTGGTGCCGTGACCGCCGAGGAACTTGGTCGCCGAGTGCACGATGATATCGGCGCCATGCCGGAAAGGCTGGCACAGGCAGGGCGAGGGCACGGTGTTGTCGATGATCAGCGGTACGCCGTGCGCGTGGGCGATCGCGGCCACCGCCTCGATATCAAGCACGTTGAGCCGCGGATTGGCGACCGTCTCGGCAAACAGGCATTTGGTGTTGCCGGACAACGCGGTGCGAAAATTTTCCGGATCATCGGAATCGACGAACACGGTCTCGATGCCGAGCTTGCGCAGGCTGACATCGAGTTGCGAGAAGCTGCCGCCGTAGAGCGAGCGCGCGGCGACGATGCGGTCACCGGATTCGCACAAGGTCAGCAATGCGACCATCTGCGCCGCCAGGCCGGTCGCGGCAGCCACTGCGGCACGACCGCCTTCCAGCGCGGCCATGCGCTCCTCGAAGGCGGCGACGGTGGGGTTGCCGATACGGGAATAGACGTTGCCGAAGGTCTGCAGGTTGAACAGGCTCGCGGCGTGCTCCGCCGAATCGAAGACAAAGGATGTGGTCTGATGGATCGGCAGGGCACGCGCGCCGGTGGCCGCGTCCGGCTGGGCGCCGGCATGCAGGCAGAGCGTTTCGATACCGTAGGAGCGATCCATCATGAAAAGGGGCGTTGGCACAAACCGTGGTCGGGGCAAATTACATTGATAATAGTGGTCGTAGCGCCCCTCATAAAACGCGATCAGCCCCGCCTTTGACCCCATGTTTCTGCTGAAGAAGCTCCTGACTGCCCTGATTCTGCCGCCGACCGGACCGATCTTGCTGGCGTTCGTCGGGCTCTGGCTGACGAACGCAAAAAGTCGGGGCTGGCGGAACGGTGGCCTGTGGCTGGCGATCCTGTCGCTGCTCGGTCTGCTCTTACTATCGCTGCCCATTGTCGGCAAGGCCCTGATGGCGCCGCTGGAACCCTATCCGCCGATCGCGCCGGCGCAATTGCAGCGGGTGCAGGCCATCGTGATTCTCGGCGGCGGCACGTATTTAGCGGCGCCCGAGTATGGCGGCGACACGATCGGATCCGCCACACTGGAAAGGCTGCGCTTCGGCGCGCGGCTGGCGCGTGAATCGCGCCTGCCGCTGCTGGTCACGGGCGGCGCCCCGGCCGGTGGGCGGGCCGAAGGCGAATTGATGCGCGAAGCACTCGAGCAAGACTTCGGCGTGAAGGTGCGCTGGGTCGAAGCCGCCTCGCGCGACAGTGCCGAAAACGCCAGCCTCTCGGCGCCGATGCTGAAGACCGCGGGCATCACCCGCATTGCCCTGGTCAGCAACGCCTCGCACCTGCCTCGGGCGGTTCCGCTGTTCGAGAAACAGGGGCTCGAGGTAATTCCGGCGCCCATGGGATTCAGCACCGGATCACCCTCGCTGGCCGGATCGTTGCTCCCCGGTGGCCTCGGCCTCAGCCGCGAAGCGCTCCACGAATACCTCGGCCAACTCTACAACCGCTTCAAGGAATAGCCATGAACGACGAACTCCTGATCGGCCTCGTCTCCATCTCGGATCGCGCCTCCAGCGGCGTCTATGAAGACAAAGGCATTCCGGCACTGCGCGAGTGGTTCGGGCAGGCGCTCAGCTCGGCCTGGCGTATCGAAACGCGCCTGATCCCTGATGAACAAGCCGCCATCGAACAGACCCTGATCGAACTCTGCGACACGGTCGGCTGCCACCTGGTGCTGACCACCGGCGGCACCGGCCCGGCGCTGCGCGACGTGACGCCGGAAGCCACGCTGGCCGTGGCGCACAAAGTCATGCCGGGGTTCGGCGAACAGATGCGGCAGATCTCGCTCAACTTCGTGCCGACGGCGATTCTCTCGCGGCAGGTCGGTGTGATTCGCGGCAAATCCCTGATCCTGAATCTGCCGGGGCAGCCGAAATCGATCAAGGAAACGCTCGAAGGCGTCAAGGATGCGACAGGCAAACAACTCGTACCTGGCATATTCGCGGCCGTACCCTACTGCCTGGACCTGATCGGCGGGCCGTATGTCGAGACCCGCGAGGCGGTGGTCAAGGCCTTCCGGCCTAAGTCGGCGATCAGGCCGGCTGGCTGAAGCGACGGCTCAGCTGAAGGATTGCACGAAGAAATTCGCGACGACGAAGTCGTTTCCCGTCTTGATCGTCTCGCGCGGATGCAGACGGGCATTCTTGTCGTCGAGGGGGAACAACAGCGCCACCTTTTCCTCGAGCGCACGGGCCGGCAAGGCCATGCGGGCATACTCGCCGACCTCCGGAATGTCGAGCAGCAACGCCTCCGTGTCCAGGCCGCCGGCATCGGCAAACACGGCATACGGCGTTTTCGACAGGGTTTCGATACCGACCGACCCCTGATTCGGCCCGGTGCGGACATAGCGACGGACAATGCCGATCAGCCAGTTCTCGCCACCCTCCGGCTGCATGCCGACGAGGGCACCAATACGAATCCAGTCCTGGCGGGAACTGGTTACTTGCGCACCAAAGCCGCCCAGACTGACATCATCGATCACCCAGGTTTCAAGGCCTTCCGTGCCGCTGGCGCGGCCCGAAAGCCGCTGATGCACCGCCGCCAGCCCGTTGACCACTTTCAACTGCGAGTTCATCCGGTGCCGGGTATTGCTGCGCGTCGGCGGCTTGGGCGCCCAGCACATGCCCAGATGCTCGAGAACCGGAATCACCGTGTCGACGTCGTATTGCGCACCGAGCTTGATGCCGGCGGGCACACGACCTTCAGCACGAATCTGCTCCATGGTTTTTTCAACCGCCGCCACCGCTCGCGTGCCGTTGAAGAAGCGCAAGGTTGGCGTCACCTCGGGCAATTTGGCGAGCCGCGTCGGCGGCAGCGGTTTGGCGGCATCCACCCAATACACATTTTCCGGCCGGACTTCCCGAATCAGTGAAAAGAAGGGCAGAAAGTAGGTGATGAAGCGTTCGGCAATCTCGATCTCCAGCGGCTTGAGGTTGCCCATCGATGCCGCATGGAAGATCCGCCTCGATCGAGGTCTCGGTACTGCCGGCATGGAGCAGCAGCGGCTTCTGGGCGGCTTTTGCCTCGACGGCAGCGAGGTAGGTGGCGCCCAGCGTCTTCCAGAACTCGGGATCGACCGGGCCATAGCGGAACTGCTTCCACTTGAGCTGCGCCGCCAGCGCACCGATCAGGCGACCATAGATCATCGGCAGCTGGGGCCGGATGGCATCCTCTTCCTTTACTGCCGCCCGGTAGCGGGTGATGCAATCGAGATAGGAGTCAACCAGATGCTGCCAATAGCCGTGGCAGCACTGCCACTGCTTCGACTCCTGGGTGCGGCTGAGGCCAACCGATACGGGAAACTCGCGGCCAAGACGGCGCGCCTGGGCTGCAGTCGCTTCGTCGATCCGCAGTATCAGGTCGACGCGCTGCGCCAGCTTGAAACTCTCGTCGGCAGCCAGCGATTCAAGCCAGGCGCCTGCATCTTCCACGGCGGAGAGCGCCCCGCGGCCGGGATTGGCGATCTCGGCGAGAATGCGCTTGACCTCGCGCGAGTCGGCCAGCGGGTGAACTGTCTTGTTGGAGAAGAATCCGAGCATGGAGTTTTTATCGGTAAGTTGGCACTAGCATAGCGGCTCCGGGCCTCGCTGTCATTCCTGCGCCAGCCACTGTGCCAGGAGCGTCAATCCCCAGGCAACGCCAAAACCGGTGAGATCCGATGCCGTGGCGCCCAGGCCCCCACTGCAGCTCGATGCCGAAAGGTCGACGTGCAACCATGGTCGCTTGCGGGTGAAGCGTTGCAGGAAGCGCGCGGCCAGGATGTGGTCGGCCTCGCCGTCCAGCGTGCATTGCTTGACGTCGGCCACCTTGGAATCGAGCGCCGGATCGTAGTCCTCGTCGAACGGAAAAACACAGATGCGTTCGCCGCTGGCGCGACCCGCAGCGACGGCAAGCGCGCCCAGCTTTTCGCTGCTGGCAAACACGCCCGAGTAGCGGGCGCCCAGCGCGACATGCATGGACCCGGTGAGCGTGGCGAAATCGATCACCAGGTCGGGGGCTGGCGTCGCCTTGCCGCCGCGTTTGCCGAGCTTGCCGTCAGTCGCCATGAGCAGCGTGTCGGCCAGCACCATGCGGCCTTCGGCATCGGTATGCATCACCTCGATGGTGGTGCCATCCAGCGCCGTGATGATGTCGTTCTGCTTGTAGGCGCCGGGCGACAGGTGGTTGTGGGCGATCGCCAGCCAGCAGTCGATCGCCACGGGCAGCTTCATCTCGGCCGCCGCCAGCGTCAGTGCCAGGGCCACGGCCGAACCGTTCATGTCCTCGTGCATGCCGGCCATGTAGCGCGCGGGCTTGAGGTTGTGGCCGCCGGTGTCGAAGCAGATGCCCTTGCCGACCAGGGCGACGGTCTTTTTCGCCGACTTCGGTTTCCATGACAGATGCACGATGGCGGCGTCTTCGTGATGCGAGCCCTGCGCCACGGCACAAAAAGCTCCTGCGCCCATCTTCTTCAAGGCTCTGAAATCGAATTCCTCGATGCTCAGCCCGGCCTCCTTCGCCACGCTGCGAATGCGCTTGCGATACGTGTCCGGCGTCAGTTCGTTGGGAGCAAGGGCGGTGAGCTCGCGCGCCAGCACGTTGGCGCCGGCTAGCAATTTGACCGGGGCGAGATCCGAATTTGTCAGCGAACAGAAAAGATCTATCTGCGCCAGCGCCACCGCCGGCTTCTTCTTGCGCACCGGCAGCGGCACGCCGTTGATCTGCGCCACGTAGGCCGCATCGCGCGCCACGTCGGCCATGCCCTCGCCCGCCGCGACCCAGACCGCGATGGACTTCGGTGTCTCGTCGAGCAGCAACATCACGGCCTTGCGCAAACGCGTCAGCCGCTCGAAACGCGACAGCGCGCCATCGGCCATGAGCAGCGCACGGCGTTGGCCGTCGGGCAGATCGAGCGCCAGGGGCGTCTTCGCCAGTTCCTTCGGCTTCATCGCCTTGCGTTTCAGCACCGCCAGCCACTGCTCCCGCTGCGGCAGGTCCGCCGGCAGCGCAGCGCCCGCCGGCAGAATGATCAGGCCGTGAGTGGCGTGGTCCAGCTGCGAATACCGGCGTGCGGGCTGCAATGCGATGCGGGGGAGCGTCATGAATGAATCCAGTAAAATGGTCCGTCGATTATAAGTGCTGCTGCCAACATCCATGCGCCCCTACCTTGACCTGATGCGCCACGTACTCGAGCACGGGCACGAGAAATCCGACCGCACCGGCACGGGTACCCGCTCGGTATTCGGCTGGCAGATGCGCTTCGATCTGGCCGAGGG
>JAPLRA010000010.1 GCA_026399445.1 Sulfuritalea sp. | reverse complement strand
TAGTCGTCGAGCGAACGCGGATCGACCACGCCGATGCGCCGGCAGGCGAGGCGCTGCTGGCGCTTGAGCCAGGGCAGCGCGTCGGTGACGCCCAGATGCAGCGGGTGAGCGCCGCCACTCAGGCAGCCGGCAGCGAACAGGCTGCGCACGTCGGAAGCGGCCACGGGGCCATAGGCGATGCGGCCCTGCGGGGTGGACACTTCGACCAGGGGTTCGAGCCAGAACATGCCGCGCGAACCGTTGCGCACGAGCCGGAGGTCGATGCCGCAGCTTGCCGCTTCGGCGACGACGGCGGCAGCGACGGAGTCGGCACCGAGAGCCAGCGCGGCTGCGTCGCCGGGAAGGTAGACCGTAACGCACACTGGTCCGCCTCCAAGGCATCCATCAGCACGTCGAATTTCTCTGGCGTAACACGGGCGTGCAGCTTCGTCTCGTCGATCTGCAGCGCCGGGCCGATGGCGCACAGGCCAAGGCAATACACCGGCTCCAGGGTCAGGTCGCTGCCCTCCAGGCGCGCCCTGGCGTGTTCCGCCAGCGCTTCGCCGCCGACCGCCTGACAGGCCTCGGCACAGCAGACGCGGACCACATGGCGGCCCGGCGGCGTCTGGCGAAAATGGTGGTAGTAGGTGATGACGCCATGCACTTCGGCGCGAGAGAGATTAAGTTCCTTCGCGATCAGGGGCGCGGACTCGGCTGGGAGGTAACCGAGTTCCTCCTGAATCTGGTGCAGAATCGGCAACAGGGCGCCGGGTAGGGTTTGTTTCGCGGCGATGATGCGCAGGATGGCGCCAAGGTTTTCCATGCTGCTTTGTAACCCCGTTGCGGCAAAAGGGGAAGCGGGAAAATCCGAAGGTTTATGCGGATTTCTCGAACGACTCCGCCAGTGCCTTTGCCTCCGCGATCAATGCGGCCACCATGGGCGCTTGCGGCTCGCGCGCCAGGGTGACGAGGCCAGTGGCCCAATCGACAGACGGTTCGACCAGTTCGATGGCGATGACGTGCGGCGGCGTGCCGACCTGCTCCAGCACGCTGCGCGGCACGATCGACGACCAGTGGCCGGAGCCAACATGGGCGAGGATGCTGATGATCGAATTGGTTTCCAGCATCGGCGTAACGCTAGCGCCGACTCTTGCGAACACGGCATCGATGGTCTTGCGGTTCTGCATGTCGGGCGTCAGCAGGCACAGCGGAACGCTGGCTGCCTCGGCCCAGCGAACCGTCTCGCGACCGGCAAAGCGGCCATCGGCGCCTGTCAGCAGCACATGGCTCTCCCGCCAGACGGGGACAATGCTCAGACCGGCGGCCTGCGCCGATTCCACATAGACGATTCCGGCATCGAGTTCAAAGCGGCGCAAACGGGCCAGGATCTCGTCGGTGGCAAGCGAGAGCACCTCCGCAGTGACCAGCGAGTGGCGCCGGCCAAATGACGCGGTAAGCGAGGCGACAACGGTAAGGGCCGTCGGTATAACGCCCAGCCGCAAGCGTCCGGTGAGGCCATCACGCAACGATGCCAGTTCCTGCTTGAGGCTCTCGGCGCTGGCCGCCATGCGCTGGGCGTATTCGACCACGCTGCGTCCTTCCGGCGTCAGCCCGGTAAATTGCTTGCCGCGCTCGACCACGGCAACGCCCAGTTCGGTTTCCAGATCGCGGATCGCCGCCGAGAGCGTCGAGGGCGAAACATGGCAGGCCGCCGCCGCGCGACCGAAGTGCTTCTCGCGCGCCAGCGCAATCAGGTAAAGGTATTTGCGGGAGATCATT
>JAPLRA010000312.1 GCA_026399445.1 Sulfuritalea sp. | reverse complement strand
TTTCTTCAGGTCTTCCGGCTTGAAGGCCTTGAGTCCGGTGAACTCTAGCGACGCAATGGCCGGACGCTCTTCCAGCACCACCACCAGCACCCCACGATCAATCTCGAGGCGTACATCCTTGAAGAAGCCGGTGGCAAACAGCGCCTTGATTGCGGCGGCGGCCTTTTCGTCGGTCATGGTGTCACCCACCTTGACCGGCAGGTACGAGAACACGGTTCCGGCCTCGGTACGCTGAATACCCTCGACCCGAATATCCTTGATCTGGAACGGTTCGAGTGCAAATACCGAACGGGCCAGCAGGGCAGCAACCAGACCGGCAAGCAGTTTCTTCTTCATGTGATTGGACGCGAATTAGCCGGAAACAAGGCGGTTGATATCGTTGTAGAAGGCAAAAGCCATCAGCAGCGCCAGCAAGGCAAAACCGATCTGTTGGCCGATTTCCAGAGCCCGCTCTGACACCGGGCCACCCCTGAGAAACTCGATCAGATAATACATCAAATGCCCCCCGTCCAGAACAGGCACGGGCAGCAGATTGAGCACCCCAAGGCTGATGCTGATCAGCGCAATAAAGCGCAGGTAGTAGCTGGCGCCGAGTTGCGCGGACTGACCCGCATAGTCGGCAATGGTCACCGGTCCGGACAGGTTCTTCCAGGACAATTCACCGGTGAGCATGCGTCCCATCATGCGCAAACTGAGGATCGAGGTGTCCCAGGTCTGCCGCAATGCCCGGCTCATCGATTCGAACGGCCCGTAGCTGATCACCGTCGTCATTTCGAACGCTTCGCCCGTGCCTTCCTTTGCCATCAGGCCCAGCCGTCCGATTTTCTGACCGCCCTCCTCCGTCAAGCGCGGGGTGGCTGCAAGCTCGATCTGCCGCCCGTCACGCTCGACCACAAATTGCAGCGTGCGCCCCGCCGCAGCGCGCGCCGCTGCTGAAAGTTGCGACCATTCCGCAATAGCATTGCCGTCAATCGACAGCACCCGATCGCCGTCGCGAAATCCGGCCAGCGCCGAGGCCGAGTCTGGTTGCACGCGCCCCACCACGGCCGGCAGATGCGGCCGGTAGAGCACCAATCCAAGCAGGCGCAAGGGATCCTTTTCGAGCTCTTCCAGATCGAAGCGATCACTGGCAATCCGGTAGACGCCGGTTTCCCGTTGCGGGCTGACCACTTCCAGCTGCAACGGCTCCTTGTCCAATGCCCGCCGCAAGACCTCCCAGCGCAATTGTTGCCATGTCTCGATAGTCTGGCCATTGACGGCGCGGACCGTCACGCCTTCGCTGATGCCGGCCATCGCCGCCGGAGTGCCCACTGGCGGCAATGCGAGGCGCGGCTTGAGTTCAGTCACGCCCCCAGCTGCGACGATGATCGCGCGCCGCCCCACGGATTGGCGATTGAAGGCGCGCGCCAGTTCCGCGGCGGGCACCTCGCCTTCGCGCTCATCCAGCATCTTGACGTAGCCACCGAGCGGAAACGCCGAGACAGCCCACTCCGTGCCGTCGCGCCCGTAGCGGCGCATCCACAAGACCTTGCCGAAGCCGAAGGCGAAACGTAACACCTTGACGTTACAGGCGCGCGCCGCAAGGTAGTGGCCCATCTCGTGCACCACCACCAGCACCGCCAGCGCGATCAGGAAAGCGCCGGCGTACCAGACCACCGATTCCGGGCTCATGTGGGCCCTGCGCCAGAGCGCCGCGCGAGCAGATCGAGTGCCGCCGCGCGTCCCTGACGATCGGCCTCCAGCACCGCAGCGAGATCGGAAACCGCTGCCTGGGGCACGGCATCCAGCGTCGCAGCGATAAGCTCGGCGATGCCGAGGTAGGACAGGCGGCGTTCCAGAAAAGCCGCCACCGCCACCTCGTTGGCGGCGTTGAGCACAGCAGCCGCGTTGCCTTCCGCGCGCAGCGCACGATAGGCGAGATCGAGGCAGGGAAAGCGCGCCAGGTCGGGCCGCTCGAAGTTGAGTTGCGCGACCGCGAACAAATCGAGCGGCGCCACACCAGAGTCAATGCGCTGCGGCCAGGCCAGAGCGTTGGCAATCGGCGTGCGCATGTCGGGGTTGCCCAGCTGCGCCAACACGGATCCGTCCTCGTAGTCTACGAGGGAATGAATCACGCTCTGCGGATGGATCACCACTTCGATCTTGTCCGCCGGAGCGTTGAACAGCCAATGCGCCTCGATCACTTCGAGGCCCTTGTTCATCATGGTCGCCGAATCAACCGAAATCTTGCGGCCCATCACCCAGTTTGGATGCGCCACCGCCTGTTCGGGCGTAACCTGGGTCAGCGCATCCAGGGGCGTGCTGCGAAACGGCCCGCCCGAGGCGGTCAGCAGGATGCGCCTGACGCCGCCACGCGCCATGTCGCCTGCGTAATTGTGCGGCATCGACTGGAACACCGCGTTGTGCTCGCTGTCGATCGGCAGCAGCATGGCCCCGGCACGATGCACTTCCGCCATGAATACCGCGCCGGCCATCACCAGTGCTTCCTTGTTGGCCAGCAGCACCCGCTTGCCGGCACGCGCAGCCGCCAGTGTCGGCGGCAGTCCGGCGGCACCGACGATTGCGGCCATCACCGCATCAACTTCCGGCAGGCTGGCGACCTGCGTCAGTGCGTCGGGCCCGTGCAGCACCTCGGTGCGCAAGCCGGCGTCCTTCAGCAGGCCCGCCAGCCGCTGCGCATCGGCCGCCCCGCCGACCACTGCATAAGCCGGCCGGAACTGGCGGCACTGTGCCGCAAGAATCGCTACCTGACTATGCCCGGTCAGGGCCACCACCTCGAAGCGGTCTGGATGGCGAGCCACAACATCCAGCGTACTGACGCCGATCGACCCGGTGGCGCCGAGAACAGTCAGCTTCATGATCGGACCAGGTACAGAATAAGAGCTGCCAACGGCAGGGTCGATGTCAGCGCATCGATGCGGTCGAGCACGCCGCCGTGACCGGGCAGGAGATTGCTGCTGTCCTTGATGCCGGCCTGACGCTTCAGCAGCGATTCGAACAGATCGCCCATGACGCTTACCGCCGTGAGCAGGATCAGCAACAAGACCAGCAGCGGCAGTGACAGCGGCAGTTTGTCTTTCAAAGGAGAGGCGGTCAGCACGATGCCACCGTAGATCAGGACGCCGACAACCGCCCCTGCCACGCCTTCCCATGTTTTGCCCGGACTGATGGTCGGCGCCAGTTTGTGCTTGCCGAATGCGCGACCGGCGAAATAGGCGGAGATGTCCGCAACCCAGACCAGCGCCATGGCCGCCAACATCAGCCAAGTGCTCACCGCGTGCAGGGCCACCATTGCCGCCCAGGTCGGCAGAATCACTAGGGCGCCGAGCAGGTAGCCGAAAAAGTCGTTGCCGGCCAACGTCCACTTGAAGCGGAACCACAGCGGCACCACCAGTATCCAGAACGCTACCGACACTCCGAGGAATACCGGAATGAGTTCCGGCGCCGCCACCGTCAGCTGCCAGCAGAACAACAGCAGGACAAATGCGTACATGAACCGCGTGGGTTGGTCCTGCTTCATCAGGCCAGCCCACTCCCACGCGGCGAGCGCAGCAATGGCGGCGAAAGTGAGCGCGGCCGCCAGAGGCGGAAGGCCGAACAGGATCAGCGCAAGACCGGCAACCAGAAGCAGCGCGGTGATGACCCGCGTTTTAAGCATCGCGGTCGGCAACGGGCACGGCAAGAGTTCCCGCAGGGACGCACGGCGCTGGCGCTGGCGCTGGCGCTGGCGGCACGGCGGGCTGTTTCCCCAACTGCTCGCTGGTGCGACCGAAACGGCGTTCGCGCCGACGATACGACACAATCGCGGCATCCAGCGCCACGTCATCGAAATCGGGCCACAGGGTCTCGGTAAAATGAAACTCGCTGTAGGCCAGTTGCCAGAGCAGGAAGTTGCTGATGCGCTGCTCGCCGCCGGTACGGATGAACAGGTCGGGCTCCGGCGCGTAGGCCATCATCAGATGCGGCGCAAGGTCGGCCTCGCCATAGCAGCCAGCCTTTTCCGGATGCGCCAGGGCCAGCTGATTCATGGCCTGAAGAATGTCCCAGCGGCCGCCATAGTTGGCGGCAATGGTCAGTGTCAGGCGTGTATTGTTTGCGGTCTTCGCCTCGCCTTCGCGAATCAGCGCTACCAGGCGCGGCTCGAATGCAGAGAGATCGCCGACCACCTTGAGGCGCACGCCGTTTGCGTGAAGCTTGCCGATTTCACCCTGCAGGGCGCTGATGAAAAGATTCATGAGGAAGGAAACCTCCTCAGCGGGGCGGCGCCAGTTCTCCGACGAAAAGGCGAACAGAGTGAGGTATTCCACACCACGCGCAATGCAGGCCTTGACCATGGCCCGCACGGTTTCCACGCCGCGCTTGTGTCCGGCAACGCGCGGCAGGAAGCGCTTCTTGGCCCAACGGCCGTTGCCGTCCATGATGATGGCAACATGGCGCGGTACATCCGCCACATCGGGAATTGCCTGCGTCGAGCTGGTCCCGATCCTCAGATCGCCATCAGGTCTTTCTCTTTGTCCGCCAGCGCCCGATCGACTTCGGCGACATAACGGTCCGTGAGCCGCTGCATGTCGTCCAGCGCACGACGCTCGTCGTCCTCGGAGATTTCCTTTTTCTTCAGCGCTTCCTTGAGATGCGAGATCGCATCGCGGCGCAGGTTGCGGATCGCCACCTTGGCGTTCTCGCCTTCATGCTTGATCACCTTGATCAGGTCGCTGCGGCGCTCTTCGGTCAGCGCCGGCATCGGCACGCGGATCTGCTCGCCCTGCGACGACGGATTGAGACCCAGATCGGAATCGCGAATCGCCTTTTCCACCTTGGCCACCATGGGCTTTTCCCACGGCTGGACGCCGATGGTGCGGGCGTCGATCAGGGTGATGTTGGCCACCTGCGTGATGGGTACCATTGAACCGTAGTAGTCCACCTGGACGTGATCGAGAATGCCGGTGTGCGCACGACCGGTGCGCACCTTGCCGAGGTCGGCTTTCAGCGCCTCGAGGCTCTTTTGCATTTTCTGTTCAGAAGTCTTTTTCAGTTCGGGAATCATGCTGCCACTCCTAAAATCCTAGACGTGAACCAGTGTGCCCTCGTCCTCTCCCATCACCACGCGCTTCAGCGC
>JAPLRA010000095.1 GCA_026399445.1 Sulfuritalea sp. | reverse complement strand
GAGATGGACCAGCAGCGCGCCGTGTTCGTCGAAGGCGCGGGCAGGAACAACATCGGCGAAGCGCAGGCCAACGAAATCTTCGACGTCATGGAGAAGTTCGCCGGTTACGGCTTCAACAAGTCGCACGCCGCCGCCTACTCGCTGGTGGCCTATCACACCGGCTGGCTCAAGCAGCACCACCCCGCGGCCTTCGCCGCGGCGACGTTGTCGTCGGAAATGGCCAACACCGACAAGGTCCAGTTCTTCTACAAGGATGCCGTCGACAACGGGCTCGTCTTCCTGCCGCCCGACGTCAACCAGAGCGGCATCCGCTTCCGTCCGGTGGACGGCAAGACCATTCGCTATGGCCTCGGTGCGATCAAGGGCACTGGCGAGTCAGCACTATCGGTGATCCTCAAGGCAAGAGACGGGGGTGACAAACCCGGCGGCCCCTTCCGCGACCTGTTCGATTTCTGCCGTCGCATCGACAAGCGCGTGGTGAGTAGGCGCGTGGTCGAGGCGCTGATTCGTGCCGGCGCCTTCGACTCCATCGACGACCACCGCGCCAAGCTGCTGGCCTCGACCGGTGTCGCCCTCGAAGCTGCCGAACAGGCCGAGCGCAATGCCATGCAGGGCGGCCTGTTTGACATGGGTGGCGGCGCGCAGGATGACACGGCGCACTACGTCGAGGTCCCGCGCTGGACCGAACGCGAGCAATTGATGAACGAAAAGCCGGCGCTCGGCTTCTTCTTTTCCGGTCATCCCTACCATGCCTACGCCGTTGAGCTGAGTGCCTTCGTCAAGCGTCGCCTCGGCCAGCTCGAGCCGCAACGCGAGCCGGTGCTGCTGGCCGGCGTCGTCATGTCCACCCGCACCCAGATGACCCGTCGCGGCAAGATGGCCGTGGTGGTGCTCGATGACGGCACCACCCAGCTCGAGGTAACCGTGTTCAACGAACTGTGGGATGCCGAGCGGGCCAAGATCAAGGAAATCAAGGAAGACGAATTGCTGCTGGTCGAAGGCAAGGTGCAGAAGGACGATTACAGCGGTGGCCTGCGCATCACCGCCGACAAGCTCTACACCCTGGCCGAGGCACGCGGCCGTTATGCCCGCGGCCTGCGCCTGACCATGAACGGCGGTTCCGATGCCAAGCGCCTGCAGGCCTTGCTGATGCCGTTTCGCAACGGCCCCTGCCCGGTGCGGCTCTCCTACCGCAACGGCGATGCCGTGGCGGAACTGCCCCTGCCCGAGAGCTGGCGCGTCAGGCTCGATGATGCCTTGCTGGCGGGTCTGGCCGACTGGCTCACGTCGGAGAACGTCAAGGTGCTGTACCAATGATCACGCTTATCGACAACGCCCTGCTGGATGAACTCTGCGCCGAAGCTGCCGCCAGTCCGCGCCGGCGCAAGAACCGCAATTTTCATGCGGCGGACGACCATCCGGCCCATCGCCTGCTGAACGCCATGCAGCCGGACTCCTACATCCCGCCGCATCGTCATCTCGATCCGGACAAGGATGAAACTTTCGTCGTGCTGCGCGGCCTTCTGGGGCTGGTTTTGTTCGACGATCAAGGCGGCATCGTGCGCAGCGTGAAAGTCGGCGCTGGCGGTGCGGCGATCGGAGTCGATATTCCGCATGGTACCTGGCACACCGCCATGGCCTTGGAGCCCGACACCGTGTTTCTCGAAGCCAAGGCCGGGCCG
>JAPLRA010000189.1 GCA_026399445.1 Sulfuritalea sp. | reverse complement strand
TGGCGCTGTTCAATCCTGCCACCCAGAAAGCGGATCGCGTCGGCTTCAAGCAACTCGATGATGGCCGCAAAGTCCGGGTGTTCAAGTCGAACGGCGAAGTTGTTGACGCGTAAGGATCAGTCATGGCGCGCTTGCAGGAATACTATAAAGAGACGGTGGTTCCCGAACTTCTAACGAAGTTCGGATACAAGTCCATCATGGAAGTCCCGCGCATTACCAAGATCACCCTGAATATGGGTGTTGGTGAGGCTGTCGGTGACAAGAAGGTGCTGGATCACGCTGTTGCCGACATGACCAAGATTGCCGGGCAAAAGCCGGTCGTCACCAAGGCGCGCAAGGCGATTGCGGGTTTCAAGATTCGTGAAGGCTACCCGATCGGCTGCATGCTGACGCTGCGCGGGAACCATATGTACGAGTTTCTTGATCGCCTGGTCACCATCGCCATGCCGCGTATCCGGGATTTTCGGGGCATTTCCGGCAAGGGTTTCGATGGCCGCGGCAACTACAACGTAGGGGTCAAGGAGCAGATCATTTTCCCCGAAATTGAGTACGACAAAATCGACGCGTTGCGTGGCATGAACATCAGCATCACCACGACCGCAAAGAACGACGAAGAAGCGAAGGCGCTTCTCGCCGCATTTAAGTTCCCCTTCAAGAACTGAGGGACGTATGGCGAAACTAGCTCTTATTAACCGCGAAGAAAAGCGCGCAAAAACGGTGGCGAAATACGCTGCCAAACGCGCCGAACTTTTTGCAGTGATCAACAACGTCAAGCTGTCGGACGAGGAGCGCATGGATGCGCGTCTGAAACTCCAGCAGTTGCCCCGCAACGCGAGTCCTTCCCGTCAGCGCAATCGTTGCGCATTGACAGGGCGTCCCCGCGGCGTGTTCCGCAAATTTGGCCTGTGCCGCAACAAGCTGCGCGAGATTGCCATGCGCGGCGAAGTGCCTGGCATGACCAAGGCAAGCTGGTAAGGAGAGCGATATGAGCATGACCGATCCAGTTGCCGACATGTTGACCCGCATCCGCAACGCGCAGATGGCGGAGAAAATGTCTGTTTCCATGCCTTCCTCCAAGCTCAAGGTGGCGATTGCCAAGGTGCTGAAGGACGAGGGTTACATTGATGATTTTGCTATCCGCGAGAACGGCGCCAGACCCGAGCTCGATATCGCGCTGAAGTACTACGCCGGGCATCCGGTGATTGAGCGCATCGAACGTGTTTCCAAGCCAGGCCTGCGTGTCTACAAGGGCAAGGACGATTTGCCCCGCGTCATGAACGGGCTGGGTGTTGCCATCGTCTCCACGCCGAAGGGCGTGATGACCGACCGCCGGGCGCGGGCGGGCAACATGGGCGGCGAAGTTCTCTGTATCGTCGCCTAAGGAGCCGCTGTCATGTCAAGAATTGCAAAGTATCCGGTCGACGTGCCCAAGGGCGTCGAAGTCACGCTCTCCGATAGCGAGATTTCCGTCAAGGGTCCACTGGGAACGCTTAAGCAGTTTCTGCTGCCGGCGGTAAAAATTGAGAGAGATGGTGAAAAGCTGCTCTGTCGCGCGGTTGAGGGCGCTCCCAACGCTGGTGCCATGTCGGGCACCATGCGCGCGCTGCTGAACAACATGGTAATCGGGGTAACCAAGGGCTTCGAGAAGAAGTTGACCCTGGTTGGCGTCGGATATCGTGCGCAGGCGCAGGGGGCCAAGCTGAACCTTACGCTCGGCTTTTCTCACCCGGTGGCGCATGACATGCCAAACGGCATCAAAGTTGAAACACCAACCCAGACAGAGATCCTGATCAAAGGGATCGACAAGCAGGTGGTTGGTCAGGTGGCCGCTGAAGTGCGTGCTTACCGTTCCCCGGAGCCCTACAAGGGCAAGGGTGTCCGGTATTCCGACGAAGTGGTTGTCATCAAGGAAACCAAGAAGAAATAATCGAGGCGCTGAATCATGGAAAAGAAACAGGCTCGTCTGCGCAGGGCGCGCAAAACCCGCGCCAAAATTGCGGAGCTCAAAGTGGTGCGCCTCGCGGTGC
>JAPLRA010000188.1 GCA_026399445.1 Sulfuritalea sp. | reverse complement strand
GTCGCATTTGTTTGGCGCCGACGCGCTGGAATATCGCCTGTCCCATGCCGAGGTGCGCGTCGCCATCGTCGACGAGGGCGGGCTGGAAAAACTCGCCGCCGCGCGTGCGGCATTGCCGGACCTGAAGCACGTCATCGGCGTCGGCGGCGCGCGCGAATCCTGGGTGCGCGAATGGGCCACCCTGCTGCCGCTGGCTTCGTCACGTTACACCCCGACGGATACCGCGGCCGACGATCCGGCGATGATCATCTATACCAGCGGCACCACCGGCAATCCCAAGGGGGCACTGATCGCGCACCGGGGCCTGATTGGCAATCTGCCGGGTTTTGTCAGCTCGCACAACTTCTACCCGCAGCGCGGCGACATGTTCTGGTCGCCGGCCGACTGGGCCTGGACCGGCGGCCTGTTCGATGCGCTGCTGCCGAGCTGGAACTTCGGCCAGCCGTTGCTGGGCTATCGCGGCCGTTTCGATCCGGAGAAGGCGTTCTGGCTGATGGAAAAGTATGGTGTGAAGAACAGCTTTCTGTTTCCGACGGCCTTGAAGATGATGATGAAGGCCGTGCCCCAGCCGAAGGACAAGTACGATCTCGTCCTGCGCAGCATCATGAGTGCGGGGGAGACGGTGGGTGAGGCGGTGTGCCACTGGGCGCAGGAGGCGCTGGGCGTGACGGTGAATGAGATGTACGGCCAGACCGAGATCAACTACATCGTCGGCAACTGCGCTACCGTGACGCCGCCCAAACCCGGCGCCATGGGGCGCGGCTATCCGGGCCATCAACTGGCCGTGCTTGATGACGCCGGCCAGCCGGTGGCGCCCGGCGAACTGGGCGAGATCTGCGTGCAGCGCAGTTGCGACGGCGTCATGGACCCGGTATTCATGCTCGGTTACTGGAAGAATCCGCAGGCGACGGCAGAGAAATTCATCGGTGGCGGCATCGATGATCCGCAGGCCTGGGGCCGCACCGGCGATCTGGCGAAGATGGATGAGGACGGCGTGCTCTGGTACCAGGGCCGCAGCGATGACATGTTCAAGAGCGCCGGCTATCGCATCGGGCCGGGCGAGATCGAGAACTGTCTGGTCAAGCATCCGGCGGTGGCCAATGCGGCGGTGATCGGCGAGCCGGATCCGGTGCGCGGCACCGTGGTCAAGGCCTTCATCGTATTGCAGCCCGGCCAGCAGCCGTCACCGGATTTGGAAGCCTCGCTGCAGCAGCATGTTCGCCAATATCTGGCGCCCTACGAATATCCCAAGATCATCGAGTTCATCGACGCCCTGCCGATGACCACCACCGGCAAGGTGCAGCGCCGGCTGCTGCGGCAGCGCGCGGACACTGCCGTATAAAGTGGGCATGGCGAACATTCACGAAGACCCCGAAAGCAGAACATGACCGACCCCGTCACGGGCGCAGACCGCCGCGCGAATCCGCAGTTGCGGACCCTCTTTATCGATGCTTATGAAGTGCTGCTGCCGTTTTTCGACCCCGCCAACAGTTGGGGCGGCCAGACCCATGAGCATCTGGCCTATCGTGCGCTGCACGAGCAGTTTCCCAGCCTGTCGACTCAGGAAGTATTCACGCTGGTTGCCGCCGCCAGGCGCGTGTTCAGCACCAGCGGCAAACCGGTAGCGCCATAGGCGGCTTGTTGCGGCGTCCGCGCGGCGCCGTTCAGGAAACCGAATGCCGGCTTCGTTAGCTCAGGCTGAACGAAAGTTGGCGGTGATGGCGAATTGCCAGCAGAGAAATCGTCGCCCCGGTCAGCGCGTAAAGCATGAGGTAATCGCCGCTCAGGTACTCGCGTATCTCGGCGGCGGGATCGATACGACGTAGCCGGGTACGCAGGCGGGTGACGCCAGCCCGTGCCTGCATCGATCCGCAAGCGCGGGCCAGGAAATCCCGTCCAAACCTTGGGTGCCGCTCCAAATTGGGAATCACTGTCCGGAGCAGTTCAGCGAGTAGCTCGTCGTAGGCGTGAGGCGCACCACACTCCCGCCAGAAATCGTCGATCGCATCGAGATTGCGCTCGAAGTTCGCCGTCAGTTCGACATGGATTTTCATCTCCAGAGCGTTACGCGGATTGTTACGCGTTAGCCCGCCGAACGCGCCACCTGCCGCTTCTTAAGCGCTGATCGTGCGTCGCGGGTCCGATCGGCGGCAAGATCATCAAGTCCTTTTTCGGCGTCGTCGATGAGCATCAAGTGAACGTGCTCGTGCTCCAGTCGGTGGTAGTAGTCGAGCCGCGCGGCATCGACGAGGGCGACATAGCTCTCGCCGTTGCGGGTGATGATTTTTTCACTGCCGGCCTTGACCTCGTCGGCAAGTTCCGAAAGGCGCGCACGCGCCTGTGTGAGCGGAACGATATCCTTGGTTGCGAATCCCATGATCGGAAGCTGAGCAACAGGCTCTGTTCATAATTGGGTCCTGTGCATAATGGCCGTTATGAAAAGCTCTTCATAACGGCCAAGAACGGCCGGTGGCAATTTTTCTCCATAGCCGACGTCGAGCTGGCGCGCGCACCCGTAAGCGGTCATTCAATCGGGGCCATCAGTTTTTCTCGCCTGAACTTCAGCCAGGCGGCGAAACCGCCCGTTGGTTGCAATATGGCGTAGGGTAGTTGAGAGCGTGTTGCACGCCCTTCAAATGGCAGCCTAGATTTCGGTCGCAAGGTATGTCTTTAGTCGTGCGCTGACAGCGTCTCGTAAGGCGCAGCATACATTTATCATGTTGACAGCATCCAATCGCGATGGATAGACTGGACAAAGAACTGGGATCAACGCAAGGTTGGGTCTAAATAGAAAGCGCTTGCGAGTGACAAGGGAGGCAGGGCTATTTCTTGGGGAAACACCCATGTGAGTCTTGCTATCGTCATAGGTAGTTCAGGACTTCATGGGGTAGAGGCATGGCCATTCTTTCGCTAGCCAAACCGATCGAGAACGTACAAAGCAGTGACGAAGCGCGCGTGCTCGCGCTCGTTGATCATTTGATGCCAATGCTTGAGAACTGGCGTAAAGGGGAGGATCTGCGAAATGATATTTCCGAACTGGATGTAGTGCTTGCAGAGGAACCCAAGAAGGCAGAAGAAGCAAAAATGGAATTGGCGGACGTCGGCGCACAGCGTGATGCGGTCTTTTCTAATTTTCGCTCATATGGAAAGTTTGCATACATCGCAATCGTGATTGGCTTGATTGGGATATTCGTTGTCGGCGTTGTAGTCGGGCTCATATTGATAGCCATCGGTATATTCCTCGGATTTGTATCGGCCAAAAAGGAACGCAACCGACTTCAGGAAAGTATGGCAAAGGTTGAAGTGACAATTGCCGAAATCACAACGACGATTGAACAGACAGCGGTCAAGAAAGCGACGACACAAAAAGAGGTAGAACGTCGAGCTATAGGTTTTCCTGAAATTAAGATAGGGAATGTGCGGTTCGGTATGAAGATGGCTCAAATTGCGGGCCGCAATCTCCTACTCGATGCTTCTGGAAGCCACGTTGAAACCGTGCTTAAGGCTGTGGATGTTTCCGCATTGCAGGAGGGCTTATCTCATATTTCTGATCATGTAGAAGCCTTGCTGAACGTACCCCCGTTGTTATCACCTAGTCAGCAGGCAGCGACACAAGATCCGGTACACGAATTGTTTGGGGAAGAAAGTGACTTGCAAGAACTGGTTGGCGAGTTCACAGTCAGTCTTGGAAAGCTTAAGGATGTACATCTCAGCCTACCACTAGTGTCTCCTAAGAGCATCCTGGTTAATCGGTTAATCGCTGGAGAAATCAATCAAGCCGATGAGGCTCCTGCGATTGCAATGATCAAAGGGAATGTCTCAAACGCCGAGATTCAGTCTTTTGTAGAAGAAGTCAATCAGACGAAAGAGAATGGCGGAAAAGTTTTTGCTGAAGTCAATCAAGTATTCCAGAATCTGGAAAATGCATGCGCGCTCTACTCGAATGCCCGAGCGACCTCAGTTAACAAAATCCATCAAAGTCTTACGGAAGTTCTTAATCGAGCGGACTGGTGCAACCGCAGATTTTATTGCCCTCGAACGATATTGTCTCCTCGCTATATTCAGGATCTTCTGGAGGTTGATCCGAGCAAGGCGTATTTGCTTTCGTTCGACGATCTGATTGTGCGCCTGCATTCTGATGGCGAGGTCGGTAAGAGGCTTTCAATTAAGCCCGAGCTGGAGCAGCAACTCTCGGAGGCTTACTACACTGTGCAGGATTTCATGGGTGGAGTGTCGTTCGACCAAGAAGGAAACCGTCTCACTGAAGCGAGTCGTCCCAAACATATGGAAGATCAGTTCCGCGAATCAGTCAAGCGATTCACTAATGTCTTGCAACAGGTGATGACCGGTTCCAGCTATCCGATATTGAACTTTTCGGCTGAAGCGCAACTGTATTTTGATCCTGACACGGATGAATGGTGTTCCGATGTCGTTCCCTTCAGGTATTCGACTCCAAATATCTTGAAGTATGGCGGTGTGGTGAAGGCCTATTCAGATTTGATGATTCCGCTCTGGGAGCATCTTTGGACTGAGAAGGCGGACTTCAGAAAATCTGAACTGTTCCGAACAAACGAATCCATGATCAGGATGAGTGAGAAGGAATCAGAAAAACTTATCGAAGTTGCCAATCAGTTTAGATCTGACATGCGAACGGTGCGCGAGAACGTTCACCTTGTCGAAGCTGATCTGAAATCAAAGTACGCTGAAATCATAAGCTTTCGCGATGGCATGGACAAATTGGGGCTGCTGTCCGACCGCACCAAGGCAGGGATAACCGATGAGAAGCTGAGGGACATGGTTATGGGCGAGTCGATGTTGTCGACATCGGAACGCTATGAAGTCTCCCTGAATGTCATGCCGCAATCCCAAGCTGAAACACGCGGTACTGTGCACGATCCGATAGACCTGATCAAGGAACCCAATGCGCTGGTAGGTTATCAGAGCAATTCGGGGGCCCGATTGTTGTCAGCTTAAAGGGAGATTCAGATGTCTGATGGGCAATCTGGGCCTTCAATGGACTATGGCTACGTTGATAGGGCAATCAGTGCACTTCGCAGTGAAATGCGTGGCGAAATGCACCAACTGAAGTCATGGACAGAGCACGAAATACAAAGGCTGGAGAATGAGATGAGAGAGATCGGCGAAATGATCGTGAGGGCCATCGACCAGCAGACCATGGCGGTTGTTGGTGGTGTCGCTGCAACTACTCTCATGCTTGAAAGGACCAAGCAGCAGATCGAGGAAGATTTTTCCAAAACGCGAAATAAGCTTGAACTTCAGTTGGAGTCGACATTACAGATCGAGGTGGGTAAGAAGCTTGCTGACGCGAGTTCGGCAAGAGGCAAGCTGGACGCATTTGTCAGTGACATTAAGACTCGTTTCGATAAATCAATCGCTGGCGTTGCAATCAACCGCGCACTTTATAACCTCAACTTCAGAAAAATCACAGACGAATATGAGAATAAGATTAAGACCATCGGGGAGCATATCTTTCAGGTCAAGCTAGAAGATATTGCTCCTGCCATTAAGGCCGCCCAAGTACCGTATGAGGTAACGCATGGACTTCCCATCGAATTGGATCTCAAGCGGTTGTCTGCGCGGGCAGAGAACCTTGACGAGACTCTCACCTTATTGAGGTCAAGTCGTGTGGATGAGGTACTGTCGTCGCTGGATACCCTGGACACGGCGCTTGATGACTTTGCCGCCGGAGACGCTGTACCACGAAGCGATGTGTCACTCTGTGTCGAGGGGCTCGCCACGACTTCGCCAGTATCGACCAAAGTATTCACCGGAATGATTGCATCTCAAGTCCAAGGAAATAGCCCGATCAGTTTGTCCCTTGCAGATTCAAGTCTTGCCCTCTTTAATTCGAAAGGGGTGGAGGATCAGGTCCAGCAATCGATGGCAAAGAGAAAATACAGGGACCTCAGCGGCCCAGAAATCGTTGCACTGTCAAAGGCGGCAAGGGAACTACAATCACGAAAGCTAATTTCCGATGATGCTCGTGCGCTACTCGATGACTTCCTCGGGTCCGGCAACTTAAAGTATCTGGAGGCTTGATATGTCAGTAGCCCAAGAAGGCAACAATATTGTTGTCAGGTCGTCAGTTGCCGGTAGCGTGTTTCCGACCACCGAGCGTGAGCTTGTTTTCCCCGTTATGGTCGATGGATCGCTCGAGCCTGTCCAGATCGAAGGAGCTCTTTACGGTAGATCTATCGAACTACGAGGTGATGTAAAAATCTCTGGGCCTATAGTTGCTCGGGGCGACACACGACTTGACCCTAAGTCAGGGCAAATTCTCCTGTGTTCTGGCCTTACCGTAAATGGCTCCTTGAACTGTGTGGCAGATCAAACAGCAAAGCCACGATCCATTTTTGATGATATTAAGAACGCGAGCGTGATCATCAAGGGGGACATTTCTGTTAACCAAAATATTTCCCTCAAGAACGCAATAGTGTTCGGTAGTATTCGGGCAGTGAATTGCTCTCTCGAGAACTCGCTGGTACTTGGTACTTGCATCGTTGAGGAGTCACTAAAGGTCAGCATGAGTTCGATTGGTGGCTATGCGGTCAGAGATGTCACTTTCGAAGGCAGTTGTTTGATGCTTCATGCGTTGGGAGAAAGCCACACACAGCCTCTATTTGTTCCATATGAAAGACCAGCTGGGGGGCTTGTCGATAGTGATATTCGGTATTACCCCGCGGTCAGGGGGACCGCTTCAATCATGAATCGTTCTCAAGGGAACAACACAGCCAACGCAGAGTACTCGAAGTTGTTTCCTGCGATCGATTGGGCCGCAATCGAGGCAACTGCTAACCCGGCATTGGAAGAGGAGCGTGAAGGAGCGCTGACGAAATGGGT
>JAPLRA010000286.1 GCA_026399445.1 Sulfuritalea sp. | reverse complement strand
CGGCCGAGGAAGTGGCTTTTTGCGTGCCCTCGGGCAACTTCGGCAACATTTGCGCCGGCCACATTGCCCGCATGATGGGCTTGCCGATCGCGCGCCTGGTGCTGGCGACCAACGAAAACAACGTACTCGACGAGTTCTTCCGCACCGGCATCTACCGCCCCAGGGCGACGACAGAGACCTACGTCACATCCAGTCCCTCGATGGACATTTCCAAAGCGTCCAACTTCGAGCGCTTCATTTTCGACCTGGTCGGCCGTGACCCGGCGATCGTGCGCCAGCTATGGCGTCAGGTGGATGCCGGCGGCAGTTTCAGCCTTGCCGATGGCCCGTTTGCGGCGCGCTTGCCGGACTATGGCTTCATATCGGGCTGCAGTTCGCATGCCGATCGTCTCGCGACGATTCGCGATGTCTGGGCGCGTTACGGGTTGATGATCGACACGCATACGGCTGATGGCGTCAAGGTGGCGCGGGAACATCGCGTTGCCGGGCTGCCCATGATCGTGCTGGAAACGGCGCAGGCGGTGAAATTTGCCGAAACGATACGGGAAGCGCTGGATCGAGAGCCCGTGCGGCCGAAGGAACTGGAAGGGATCGAGGATTTGCCGCAGAAGGTCGAGGTGGTCGACGCGGCGCTGGATCAGGTGAAGGACATCATCGTCCGCCACTGCTAACAAGAAAACGGCGCCACTTTCAGAGTCGGCGCCGGTAGTTTGGTGTTTCCGAACCTAGAGGTAGATGACTGCGGGGAATACGGTCACGGCAAGCACGAGCACCAGCCATTCCAGGTTGTAGCGGGCCAGAACCCCCGTGAAATGGCACACCAGAACAACGATGGCGACGAGGTAGTAGAGGATGAAAAGCATTTTGTTCTCCGTGGGCGGCAACCGTCGCAGAAAGATCGCAAGCGGATGATGATAGGCTAATTTTTTGAAGATTCTAGCATCAATGGCTGTTTGTCAAGGCGAGGCCGATTGGTTTTAGTTTGAACGGTATTTCCTGGCCGCGGCGCGCCCGTGTGCCGCGGAAGCTTGCCTGGGCGCGGACATCGAGTGACTGCGGAACCAGCTTTCCGCCGCGGCCGCCGCCACTGATCAGCAAGGCTTGTCCGCCACTTGCGACCACGCCGACCACTTCATCACCCTTGCCCAGATCGATCAGCATCAGTCCCTTGCCCTTGGCCATTTCCTTGAGGTCGGCCAACGGGAAGAGCAGCAGCCGACCGCCTTGCGTGAGGACGGCAACGGTGTCTCCCAGCACCGGCGCCGGCGGCAGCGGTTTCTCGCCCTTGTCCAGCGCCAGAAAGGCCTTGCCGGCCTTGTTGCGGGCGATCATGTCGGCGACGCTGGCGACAAAACCATAGCCGTTTGATCCGGCCACCAGATACTTGCTGTCCGGTGCTGCCGTGAGCACCAGCGCCAGCTTGCCGCCTTCATGGAAGTCGATCATGGTATTCAGCGGCGCGCCGTCGCCGCGTCCGCCCGGCAGGTCGGAGACCCTGACGCTGTAGCTGCGGCCGTTGCCGTCGATCACGATCAGTGGCCAGACGGTGCGGGTTTCGGCCACCATCCAGGGGAAATCGCCGGTTTTGTAGGTGATGCTTGCAGGGTCGATGCCATGACCCTGGCGTGAGCGTACCCAGCCGTTCTTCGAAATGATCACGGTGACCGGCTCGTCCGGCGCGGCAATTTCGCCGTGCGAGGTCGGGGTTACCGCTTCCATCAGTGTGCGGCGCTCATCGCCGAAGCGCTTGCTGTCCTCGGCAATTTCCTTGAGGATCAGCCTGGTCATTTCATTGCGCGAGTCGAGCAATTTGGTGAGTTGGGCGTGCTCGACGCGCAGTTCGCCAAGCTCCTTCTCGATGCGGATGCCTTCGAGGCGCGCCAACTGGCGCAGGCGGATCTCGAGAATATCTTCGGCCTGGATTTCGGTCAGGCCGAAGCGCGCGATCAGGTCCGGCTTGGGTTCGTCCGATTCGCGGATGCAGTGAATCACTTCGTCGATGCGCAGGAACACCGTCATGCGTCCTTCGAGGATGTGCACCCGGCGCAGGACTTCCGCCAGTCGATACCTGGTGCGGCGTTCGACCGTGGCGAAGCGGAAGGCAATCCACTCATGAAGAATGGTCAGCAGGTTCTTCTGCTGCGGCCTTCCATCGCGGCCGACCATCGTCAGGTTCACCGAGACGCTGGACTCGAGGCTGGTGTGCGCCAGCAGCACGGCCATGAATTCGTCCTGTGCCAGACGTGAGCTCTTGGGCTCCAGCATGATGCGCACCGCCTGCTGGTCGCTGGATTCGTCGCGCACGCTGTCGAGCACGCCGAGCACCAGCGCCTTCAGGT
>JAPLRA010000216.1 GCA_026399445.1 Sulfuritalea sp. | reverse complement strand
GATGGTTATTCCTCCCTATTGGCAGATTGCAGAGTGCGGTAGAAGTCGCGGGCGATACGGGTGTTGATGCGTTCTCGATACTCTGAGTCACGCGTAAAGAGCAGTTCGGCAAACGTGCGCCAGTCACACGCGATGCCTTTGGCCGCCACTTGTCGAGCGGCGCGTAGGGCTAACGCGCGCAGTGTGTCGCCGCTGGCGGAGAGTAGGCGTTCCAGGCGACTCTCGGCAAAGCGCGCCTCGGCGAGTGCCTGACCGAAAGGCGTGGCCGGGTTGAACCCGCCGTCGCGCTGAATGGCAAGCGCGCAGAGGACGGCGCGCCAGTCGGCAAGCCAGCGCTCGCCCTGCCAGGCGTCATCGACATGGAGCAGTAACAAACGGTGCAGCGCCAGCGGCGCGGGGCCATCAAGCGCCATGCGCTTGAGTGCCGCACGTTCGCCGTTGGATATGCCCGCGCTAGCCAGCAGCGCTGCCAAGGTCGGAACGTGGGCGGCGGGAGTGCGGGGTTCAGGGCTGGTCATGCGTCACCTCCATAAATTGCGGAAAGTTCTTTTTCAGGCTGCCGAAGAACATGCCTTGCGCTCTCGTTTTGGCGCGATAGGAACGGCCGTGGCGCTGCGGCGCTCTTTCGGCGGCGCGATCCAATGTGTCTTGTGCCAGTCGGCGCAGTTCGTCAAACCACGGGCGGAGGGCTTCATCATCGTTTGGTGTTTCGACGGTTGACCATAGCCAGTCGAAGTAACGTGGATTCCAGTTGAGGGCGAACGGCTTTTCCTCGTTGTCGACCCACTAGTCGGTCATGGGCGGCTCCGCCACCAAACAGAGCGACTCTTGGTCTTGCCGGTATGCGTATCATCGCGCTGTGAAACCCATCGGTTTTTCCTTGCCCACGCACAAGGACCGACGCCGAAAACCAACCGCCGGCCGCCGAGCTGTCTGCGTGCTGCATTGCGGCTGGGGTGTACCCCTCGCCGAAAATCAGATTGCGGAGTAACTCTGAGGTGAGGCCCGACTCAGGGACCGTAAGCGCGCCATTGGTACGCTGCGTGATGGGAATCCATGGGTCGCCAAGATTTCCCGCCAATTGGTCGGCAGCAATAAAGTTGGCCGCCGATCCTGAGGTGTAGGCCTGGATGCCTTCAGCGTTGACGCACAGACGTACACGCCGGGCAATTTCAATAAAAAACGGATCAAGGCTAGACAGAGCGAGAGTCCCGGTGCCATCCCACGGATATATCCAGAGAAGGACTTTCCCGTCCTGCGAATAGGGGTACGGTTGCTGGAGCAGGGTATTGCGGGCGGCGAGGAGTGCCAATGCGTCCCGTTTGAACTGCATTCCTGCGCGTGTGCTGGGTTGCCAGCCGACTCGCGGGCGGCTGCCATAGCCGCTGTTCATGCGTCCGATACCACGGTTCATCCCGCCACCGCCGCCTTTGCCAAGCAATCCTGCTGTCGTTTGCAGGGAGATCAGCGCGAATAGCCAAGCCTCTGGATTTCCGTCTACTGCTCGCGATTTCTTGACGTCGTGATTTTTCGAGGTAACCAATACATCAAGCGCATCAGGGGTTGTTGCCCCTGGCTTGTAGTCACGTGCAAAAAGTTCTTTGCTCTGCGCAGGCGGTTGCATAAATGCTGGTTTGGTCTGGTCTTCGACAACCAACAACCACGCGCTATCGTCGGCGCACCCTTCCGCTTGGGTGAGCTGGCGAATGCCCTTCTGCCAGAATTCAGCAGTCTGATTTGGG
>JAPLRA010000476.1 GCA_026399445.1 Sulfuritalea sp. | reverse complement strand
TCTGGTGATCCTGATGTTCCTGCGCAATTTGTCGGCCACGATCATTCCGGCCCTCGCGCTGCCGATCTCGATCATCGGCACCTTCGCCGTGATGTACGCGCTGGGCTACAGCCTCGACAATCTGTCGCTGCTGGCGCTGACGCTGTCGGTGGGCTTTGTCGTCGATGACGCCATCGTCATGCTGGAAAACATCATCCGCCACATCGAAAACGGCGAGGAACCTTTCGAGGCGTCGATTCGCGGCGCGCGCGAAATCGGTTTCACCATCCTGTCGATGACGCTCTCGCTGATCGCCGTCTTCATTCCCGTGCTGTTCATGAGCGGCATCGTCGGTCGCCTACTGCACGAGTTCGCCGTCACCATCTGTGCCGCGATCCTGGTCTCCGGCTTCGTCTCGCTGACGCTGACACCCATGCTCTGCAGCCGCTACCTGAAACACGCCGAACCCGAGCAGCATGGCCGCATCTTCATGGCCTTCGAGCGCTTCTTCGATGCGCTGCTGGCCGCTTATCGCAGTTCGCTCGGCTGGTGCATGGCACGACCGCACTGGGTCATGCTGTCCTTCGCCCTCACCCTGATCGTCACCGTCCTGCTCTATGGCGCGGTGCCCAAGGACTTTCTGCCGAGCGGCGACACCGGGCAGATCATCGTTTCCACCGAAGGCCCACAGGACATTTCATTCCCGGCCATGATGCAGCGGCAGCGCGCCGTGGCTGAAGTCCTTGCCGCCGACCCGAGCGTGAAAACAATCGGCTCCTTCCTCGGCGCCAGCGGTGCGCGCCCGACCTTCAACACCGGCACCCTGGTGCTCAACCTCAAGCCGCACGACGAGCGCCACGAAAAGCCCGACGAAATCATTGCCCGTCTGCGCCCAAAGCTCGCCGCCGTGCCGGGTGTTCGCGTCTTCATGCAGAACCCGCCGCCGATCCGCATCGGCGGACAGATAACCAACGCGCAGTTCCAGTACACCTTGCAGGATACGGACCTGGCCGAGCTCTATCACTGGAACGACATCCTGCTCGACCGCCTGCGCCAGTTGCCCGGCTTCATCGACGTCAATACCAACCTGAAGAACCAGAGCCCGGTGATCGCGCTCGACATCGACCGCGAAAAGCTCGCCCCGCTTGGCATCAGCATCGGCCAGATCGAAGGTGCACTGCAAAGCGCCTTCAGTTCGCGCCAGATATCGACCATCTACGCCGCCACCAGCCAGTATCAGGTCATCCTCGAAGTGGCACCCGAATTCCAGGCCGACCCGGCGACGCTGTCGAAAATCCATGTCCGCTCCAGCAACGGAAAACTCATCCCGGTAGACACCGTGGCGCGCATCAGCCGCAGCACCCAGGCGCTGACGGTCAACCACCAGGGTCAGTTGCCCTCGGTGACCCTGTCATTCAATCTGCTGCCCGGCGTGTCGCTCGGCGACGCGGTCGATCGCATCCGCAAGATGGAACGCGAGATGAACATGCCGGCTTCGCTCACCACCAGCCTGCAGGGCGCGGCGCAGGCGTTCGAAGCTTCATTACAGGGCCTCGGCGTGCTGCTGCTTATCGCGATTCTGGTGGTGTATATCGTGCTGGGCATTCTCTACGAAAGCTTCGTGCACCCGCTTACCATTCTCTCAGGGCTCCCCGCTGCCGGGCTCGGCGCATTGCTCACACTGCTGGTGTTCAAGGTCGATCTCAGCCTCTACGCCTTCGTCGGCATCATCATGCTGATCGGCATCGTCAAGAAAAATGTTCCTCAAAGACGGCCAGCACG
>JAPLRA010000004.1 GCA_026399445.1 Sulfuritalea sp. | reverse complement strand
TCTGGGCGGCCCTGGGCGGCAGCCTGCTCGGCATCGGCGCCGCACTGGCCGGCGGCTGCACCACCGGCGGCTTCTTCAACCCGGTGCTGCATTCGTCGCCTGCCGGCTGGGCCATGTGGCTGGGCCTGCTGGTCGGCGCCGCGATCGGCCTCAAGCTGCTGCTGTGGACGCTGGACAATATCGAGTGGGGCATGCAGGCGCCGCCGGCACTCGACATTCCGGAAGCCGCCACGCGTCGCTTTCCGCTGCTCGGCCTCGCCGTGGTGGTCGGGGTCCTGATCTGGGCCACGCAGTGGTATGGCTCCAGCGACGAAAAGCTCGTTGCCCGCGCCGTGATCGTCGTTGCCGGCTTCGCCATTGGTTTCATCATGCACCGCTCACGCCTGTGCTTTGCGCGGGCCTTCCGCGAACCCTTCATGACGGCGGAGGGAGACATGACCAAGGCCGTGATCCTGGCGCTGGCCATCGGCATGCCCATCGCCGCACTGCTGTTCCAGAAGAAGGTGATCGATCCCTACCTCACCATACCCGCCACGTTCTGGATCGGCTCCCTGGTCGGCGGCCTGATCTTCGGCATCGGCATGGTCTTCGCCGGCGGCTGTGCCTCGGGTTCGCTGTGGCGCATGGGCGAAGGGCACATCAAGCTGTGGGTGACGATGTTCTTTTTCTCCTGGATGGGATCCACGTCCAGTGCGATTTTCAAGAAGCTCGGCCTGACCTCCATCGACGAAAGCAATGTCGAAAGCTACGAAATGACCCGGGTCGGCTTCCAGGCCTACCTGCCCGAAATGCTCGGCAGCTGGGGCTGGACCCTGCTGATCGGCGGCGGCCTGCTCTTGCTGTGGTATGCACTGGTGCGCTATAACGAATCAACTGAAAAGTTTACTTTGCTCTAAGGAGATAGTCATGAAAGCCAAACAACTCACCCTCTTCATCGCCGTCATCGCCAGTCTCGGTGTCGCACCGCTGGTCTATCCGGTACAGGTGTTCGCCGCCGATGCGGCCGTCATCCAGCCAAAGGACGGCTGGTACAACAAGGCGCTGGTCGATTACGACTTTGTGCGCCAGAACGTCAGCATTCCGCCGAAGAAGGGTGTGATGATCATCGACTCGCGCCCGGCCGCCCGCCAGTACGACCCCGGCCATATTCCCGGTGCGATCAACATTCCCGACAGCCAGTTCGACAAGCAGATCGACAAGCTGCCGGCCGACAAGGCCACGCTGCTGCTGTTCTACTGCGGCGGGCTGGAATGCATGCTGAGCCACAACTCGGCCTTCAAGGCCGAAAAGCTGGGCTACACCAACATCAAGGTGTATCCGGCCGGTTCGCCCGAGTGGAAGGCCAAGGGCGCACAAATGTCGGTATCTGCCGCCTACATCAAGAAGCTGATGGAGGACAAAGCGGCCTATGTCCTGATCGACGCGCGACCCAAGCGAGTTGCCGACAAGGGCATGATCCCGAGTGCGATCAACATTTCCGACAGCGAGTTCGACAAGAACATCGACAAATTGCCCGCCGACAAGGCCACGCTGCTGATCTTCTACTGCGGCGGCCTCGAATGCGTGCTCTCCGACAACTCGGCGGAAAAGGCCAGGAAGCTCGGCTACACGAACATCCTGACCTACCCGCCCGGCTATCCTGAGTGGGAAAAGCTGCATGGCGCACCGGCTGCCGCTGGCACCCCCGCCGGTGCAGCTGGAAGCCCGGCAGCAAGTTCCGCAGCGCTGGTGCCGGGCAAGGAGAAGGGTTCGGTCACGGTCGATTCCTTCCAGGCCGTGTGGAAGGCCAACCCAGGCTCGGTGATGCTGGTCGATGTGCGTGACCCCAAGGAAGTCGCTTCCGGCATGATCAAGGGTTCGGTCAACATCCCCATGAACGAACTGGAGAAGAAGATCGGCACGCTGCCGACCGACAAGCCGGTGGTCTTCGTCTGCGGCACCGGCGCGCGTTCGGGCGAGGCCTACGACACCGTCAAGCTGCTCGGTGGCAAGGTACAAGCCTCTTTCCTCGACGCCGACGTCAAGTTCAATGCGGACGGCACTTACAGCATGGCGGCGAAGAAGTAGACATCCACCCATTGCGATCAACGCATCAGGCCGGGACCGGATTCTCCGCACCCCGGCCAGCCACACCCTCGACTGGAGATTCAATCATGAAGAAGCTGTCCATCGCCCTCGCGCTGGGTTTTGCCTGCGCACTTCCGGTTCATGCCCAAAGTCCGGCAGAACTTTTTGTCGGCATCAATTCCGGAGTTGCCCAAACTCAGGGTGTCGCTCTCGTTCTCGCCAACCAGGCGCTTGCGCAAAAAGCTACGGTGCGCATTTTGCTCTGCAGCGATGGCGGTCAGCTGGCGGTCAGGGACAAGGAATCGATGGCCCTCAAACCCAGCAACAAGTCGCCCAAGGAAATGCTGCAAGGCCTGATGAAGGCGGGTGCCAAAGTTGAGGTCTGTGCCCTGTTCCTGCCCAACAGCGACCTGAAGCCGACCGATCTGGTCGAGGGCATCGGTGTCGCCAAGCCAACCGACGTGGCGACCTACATCTTGCAGGCCAATGTGAAATCACTGACGTTTTAAGCGCCATCAGCAGCGGCCGCCGCGTCGGGTAGGATGTCCGTCGTGACGATCGAGAACAGCCCGATGACTGAATTCCAGCGCCTCAACACCGGTCGACTCTGGTCGGTGATGGGCTGGGACGAGCTCACGGTGCTGTGGCAGCGTATCGACCCGGCCGCCGGCTGGTATCTGCAGGCAGTCGGCGCGTCGCCAGCCCCGACTTTTGCAGCCGACG
>JAPLRA010000303.1:2749-3293 GCA_026399445.1 Sulfuritalea sp. | reverse complement strand
CGTAAAGGCTTCCCTGGTGGGCAGCGTGAGGCCCAGCAGCCAGCCCGACATCGGCATCCGCCGCGCGGAGCCCAGTACTTCCGCCCCCAGTGCGTTGGTATAGACCGCATAGCCGTCGTAGCCCGCGAGACAACGGTCGATCATCGGGTTGATGCCGCGGGCGGGAAGCGGCTGCATGATGCGGGTCCGGTCGGTGGCCGTGACGATCAGCCGGTCCCTGGGGATCAGCAGTACATAGCCGCCGGTCTTGCCGTAGGGACTTCGCACAACCCTGTCGAGAAAATTGGGCAAGCCCAGATTGATCACGCCGCTCAGCGCGCCGATGACGCGGCCGTGGGCATCGCGAATCGGTGCGCTGATGCCGAACACCGGTGCCCGCAACTTCTTGCCCATGACCGGCCGGCCAATGGTCGATTTTCCTTCCTTGAGCGCGGCGGCCACGGTATCGACGTCCATGTAATTGATGCCGACCCGCTCGACTGCCGGCGCAACTTCGGCAATCGCCGTTCCGTCGGATCGGACGACGATCAGTCCGCCGTTGAAC
>JAPLRA010000303.1:0-2730 GCA_026399445.1 Sulfuritalea sp. | reverse complement strand
GATGATCTTCAAGAAATGTCTGGAAGATCGCTGTATTGCTCAACATGGCCGGGGAAATGGTTTTGGCAACGTCCTCCAGGCCCGTCAAGCGGTCGTGCAACTCTTCGTCGAGTTCACTCGCCAGCAAGGAAACTGTCGAGAGCTGCTGGTTGCCCAGGATGTGCTCCATATCGGCGCGCAACTCCAGGCTGGCGAATAGCGACAGAGCCCAGATGCCGGTCAGAAATATGGCCAGCGTGAACAAGGTCACCCGGGTCTTGATCGAGCTCAGCATGACTAGGGACGTCAGATTCATCCGGATCTTCAGCCGCGGGATTCCGGCTTCGCCACCACGGGGGCTGTCAGCCGCAGGCGCGTCAGCATGAAACCCGCGCCGTCCGTTTCATAGTCCAGGTGCGCTCCTTCCGCTGGCAGCAGCGAGCGCACCAGCCGCAAGCCGGTGCCGAGGCCATCGCCGCTGTCGATGTCGAAGGTGTGCGCCACGATCCGGGCGTTGCGGATCATCACTTCTGCGCTGGTGCCGTTGGCGCTAAGTGACACGCTGGCGGCGGCGCTGCCCGGCGGCGAATGCTTGACGGCATTGAGGATCAGTTCGTTGAGCACCAGCGCGATGGAGACGGCCTCGCTGTTTTCGACGCGCACCGGCCGGAAGGTGGTTTGCTCGTGTTCGATGTTGAATCGGCATGGATGCTCTGCAGCCCATGCACCACGGCAATCGCATTGACCTGGCTGATCGCCGCTTCGAGTCGCGGATTGTGCTCGACGAAGCGGCCCAATTCGCGCTGCAGCAGCCCGGCGACGCTTTGCAGGTTGTTCTTGCTGCGGTGATGCACTTCGCGCACCAGCGTGTCGCGCTGCTGGCGCGCGAAAGCGAGGCGCTGCGCTTCGGCCTGCTTGCGCTCGGTGATGTCTTCCGCCAGTCCCACGGTATGCCCTTCGGTTCCGCTGGTCGCTCTCACGGCCACCACATTCAGCGAAACCCAGACGATCTCGCCGTCCTTGCGGACATAGCGCTTTTCCATCGAGAAATGGTCGGCTTCGTGCGCGGCCAGCCCCTCGATATTCCACAGGTTCAGCTTGACGTCATCCGGATGGGTGATGTCGACGAAGCTCATGGTGAGCAACTCTTCTTCGCTGTAGCCGAGCATGCGGCACAGGGCCGGGTTGACCTTTCGGTAGCGCTGGTTCGACCCGGCGATGCCGATCCCGATCGGCGAGCGTTCGAAGATGGCGCGAAAGTTGTTGTCGCTTTGTTTCGACAGTGCCCTGTCGTTGATGTCGGTCAGCGTGGCGCGAATCGCCGTATCGCCAGCGCCGACTTTCAGGGGATCGCTCACCGGTACGCAGTCCAGCCGCGCCTCGAAGCGGGTGCCGTCGCCGCGCTTCACCAACAGTTCGATGGTGCTTCGCTCCTTGCCTCTCCTGGCTTGAAGGTAGTGCGTCATCCAGCGATTCTGGTCCTCAGGGCTGACGAAAGCCGTGAGGCGGCGCTGCAGCAATTGCTTGCGCTCGACCCCGATCAGTGTTGCGCCGGCAAGGTTGCTTCCGGTGATAAGGCCGTGGGCGTCGAGCGTCAGATAGCCGACCGGGGCGAACTCGTACAAATCCGCATAGCGGTCGCGCAATACCTCGAACTCATTCCGGGACTGGCGCAATTCTTCGTTCTGCATTTCCAGTTCGACCTGGCGCACCTGCAGTTCATGCAGCAATTCTTCGGCGGGACGTGGGTCGGGTGCGGCCGGGGAGTCTCTGGCCACTTGCGCGTCGGCCGCCGCCAGCAACTGTTGTGCGCGAGCCTTCTTCGGGTCGGGCGGGTTCATGAGGCTTCCTTCGAGAAACGGTCAGACCCCGGTTTCCGTATGCGATCAATCATCATTGCCATATTGGCGATCGGCGTTCATTTGTCAGTGACAACTGTGAGCGGCGTGGGCGAAAGAGCTGCTCCGGGCCGCCGGCGGAGGCGCCGACTTTTATGGGTCTTTTGCAGGCCACGAATTTTCCGGGTTGTTGGCTCGAAAATTTAACGAACCGATGCTACTACTGATCGCTGCTGCTGCGGGGCCTGACGTCAGCGTGACGCCATGGCGGGCTTGCTGGTAGGCTTGAGGTTTACTCGGCATCGAATTCGTTCAGCAAGGAAGGTTTATGAACATCAGAACCGTCGCCACGACCCCCTTCAATGACCAGAAGCCCGGCACCTCGGGTCTGCGCAAGAAGGTCGCGGTTTTCAAGACGCCCCGTTATCTCGAAAATTTCGTCCAGGCAGTGTTCGACACCATTGTTGCACCGCCGGGCAGTACGCTGGTGCTGGGCGGCGACGGGCGCTATTACAACCGCGAGGCGATCCAGGTGATCCTGAGGATGGCCGCCGCCAACGGCATTGGCACGGTACTGGTGGGGCAGGGCGGCATCCTGTCGACGCCGGCGGCGTCCTGCGTGATCCGCAAATACAAAAGCTTCGGCGGCCTGATTCTTTCCGCCAGCCACAACCCGGGCGGGCCGGAGGGCGATTTCGGCATCAAGTACAACACCGCCAACGGCGGGCCGGCGCCGGAGAAGATCACCGACGCGATCTTTGCCCGCAGCCGCGCGCTAAGCAGTTACCGCATCGTCGATGCGCCCGATGTGGCGCTGGACCGGCCGGGTGTCTATCGGATGGGCGGGATGAACGTCGAAGTGATCGATCCGGTGGCCGACTACGCCGACCTGATGGAGTCCCTGTTCGATTTC
>JAPLRA010000085.1 GCA_026399445.1 Sulfuritalea sp. | reverse complement strand
CCATGCAGCGCACCTTGCCCCATTGCGACTCGACCCAGATCCAGTCGCCGTCGGCGATGCCGTTCTGGCGCGCGGTCAGCGCATTGACGTAAAGATAGTTGTGCGTGTGGATCTGGCGCAGCCATGCATTCTGCGAATCCCAGGAGTGATACATCGCCATCGGCCGCTGCGTCACCGCCGCCAGCGGATACTTGTGCTTGTCGGTCGCCAGGGCTTCGAGGGTGTCGTAGTAGAAAGGCAGCGGATCGAAATAGGTGTCGATGCGCTTCTTCAAATGCTCGGGCGGCTTGCGCGTCAGGCCCTTGCCTTGCGCGGCGGCACGGAAGCGCTGCAGCACTTCGGAATAGATGTGGATCAGGATCGGCTCGGCATAGCGCGTGATGCGGTTGCGCTGCGACCATTCGAGGTAGCCCTTGTTCCAGTTGCGCATGTACTGGTAGGACTTCGGCAGTTCGTAGTGGAAGACACAGTTGTTCTTCTTGTACATCTCCCACTGGTTCGGGTTAGGTTCGCCGCGCAACGACTTCTCGCCGCCCTTGCCGCGCCAGCCGGCGAGGAAGCCGATGCCGGAGCCCGGCTCGGATTCCCAATTCACTACGAAATCCGGGTAGTCGCGGAACTTGCGCTCGCCTTCCTTCGTTACAAACGCGGGAAGTTTCAGGCGCGTGCCGAGTTCGATCAGCACCTCCTGGAAGGGCTTGCAGTCGCCCGACACCGGCACCACCGGGATGCGCACGGCATCCACCGGCCCGTCGAATTCGGAAATCGGCCGGTCGAGCATCGACATCACGTCATGACGTTCGAGGTAGGTCGTGTCCGGCAGGATCAGGTCGGCGTAGGCGGTCATCTCCGAGTGGAAGGCATCGCAGACGACGAGGAAGGGAATCTTGAATTCGCCGCTTTCGTCCTTGTCGTTCAGCATCTGCCGCACTTCGGCCGTGTTCATGGTCGAGTTCCATGCCATGTTGGCCATGAAGATCAGCAGCGTGTCGATGCGGTAGGGGTCGCCGCGCCAGGCATTGGTGATGGCGTTGTGCATCAGTCCATGCACCGACAGCGGATATTCCCAGGAGAAGGCCTTGTCGATGCGCACCGGACTGCCGTCGTCATTGACGAACAGATCATCCGGGTCGGACGGCCAGCCCAGCGCCATGCCGTCGAGCGGGCGGTTGGGCTGCACCGCGCGCGGATCGTTGGGCGTGCGAGCACAGGGCGGAATCGGTCGCGGGAACGGCGCCTTGTGGCGGAAGCCGCCGGGCCGATCGATGGTACCGAGCAGCGACATCAGGATCGCCAGCGCACGGATGCTCTGGAAGCCGTTGCTGTGAGCCGCCAGCCCGCGCATGGCGTGGAAGGCCACCGGATTGCCGGTCACCGTGTCGTGCTCATCGCCCCAGGAGTCAGTCCAGGCAATCGGCAGTTCGATCTTCTGGTCGCGCGCGGTGACGCCCATCTCGTGCGCCAGGCGACGGATGATGTCGGCGGGAATGCCCGTGATCTGGCTGGCCCAATCGGGCGTGTAGTCCTTGACGCGTTCCTGCAGCAATTGAAAGGCAGGCTTCACCTGCGTGCCGTCCTTCAATGTGAATTCACCCAGCAGGTACGGGTCGGCGCCTGGCTTGTGCGTTACCACGGCGCGGTCGGTCGTGCGATCCCACCAGAGCTTGTCCTGCGGTTCGTAGCAGGCCTCTTCGGTCGGCACTTCGGTGCGCACGAAAAAGCCGAACTCGTCGTTGGTCTCACTGACGTTGATCAGTTGCCCGGCGTTGCTGTACTGAACCAGGAAATCGCGGTCGTACAAGCCGGTGGCGATGATCTCGTGGATGATGGCCAGCAGCAACGCGCCATCGGTGCCGGGACGGATCGGCACCCATTCGTCGGCAATCGCCGAATAGCCGGTGCGTACCGGGTTGATCGAGATGAAGCGGCCGCCGTCGCGCTTGAATTTCGACAGCGCGATTTTCATCGGATTGGAATGATGATCCTCGGCGGTGCCGATCACGACGAACAGCTTGGCGCGATCGAGGTCCGGTCCACCGAACTCCCAGAACGAACCGCCGATGGTGTAAATCATGCCGGCGGCCATGTTCACCGAGCAGAAGCCGCCGTGCGCTGCATAGTTGGGCGTGCCGAACTGGCGGGCGAACATGCCGGTCAGCGCCTGCATCTGGTCGCGGCCGGTGAACAGGGCGAATTTTTTCGGGTCGGTGGCGCGTATTTTCCCGAGGCGTTCGGCCAGTGTGGCAAACGCTTCTTCCCACTCGATCTCTTCGAAATCGCCGGTACCACGGTCTGCCCCGGCTTTGCGCTTCAGCGGCTTCAAGAGGCGCGCCGGCGAATACTGCTTCATGATGCCCGACGAACCCTTGGCGCAGATCACGCCCTTGTTCAGCGGGTGATCGGGATTACCGTCGATGTAGCGCACCACGCCGTCGCGCAGATGCACGCGAATGCCGCAGCGGCAGGCGCACATGTAGCAGGTCGTGTTCTTGACTTCCTGAATCGAAGGAGCGGATGTATCGGCGGCGGCCATTGGCGGAGGGAATCGCGACGAATCCGCCGCGATATATTAGCAAGTTGCCATATTCTGACTTTAAGCACTGCTCCTACACAAGGGGATAATTTCTATTTTTGGATAAGCAACAGTGATTGTCCGAATTCGAAGGGCCACTGTACAGTAGCCGGCCCAAGCAGACCACTGCCTGAAAGCAAAACGCCAATGAACATCCCGGACTTCACCGATGCCGAATGGCAACTGGTCAACCAGATCCTGCTCGAACGTTACAGTCGCTTGGTTCAACTCCAGTCGGCCGACGTCGAACTGCAACTCGATCCGACCAGCGAAACGCTGACCACCTGCCCCTCGCTCTACTGGAACGAGCTTGGCGCCGAGTTCATCGTCAGCAAGCTGGCGGACCAGCGTTTCCGCTGCCAGTTCTTCTATTCGGCCGACGAGCAGTTCGGCACCGGCCGCGACTTCTATGACAATCTCGGTGACTGCGTAACCAATGTGCTGCAGCTCCAGGCCGATCACCACGGCACACGCTCTTCGGCGCTGACCGAAACGCTCGGCAACAAGACGCCCGAGCAGGATGATGACTACCACGGCCCGCTGGTGATATGACGCTCCACAAGGCAAGGCAGCTGCTCGCCACCCAGGTCAGCTTCGGCGGCGGCTACAACCAAAACGGCGCGCGCCTGATCGTCGCCGACGTCGCGAGGGAACATGGCCAAGCCGTGGCCGACGCGCTGATCCGCGAGTTTCGCCTCGATCAACTCTTCGGGTTCAGGCCCGGTGAAGCGCCATGAGAATCTGCATTCTTTCCGACAGCCACGACCGTGGCCCGATGATGGCGGCGGCCGTTACCGCAGGCATGGCGGAGGGTGCCGAAGCAGTGATCCACTGCGGCGACATCATCGGCGGCAACACCCTGCGGGCCTCGCTGAAGCTGGGTCTGCCGATCCATGCCGTGCACGGCAACAACCTCGGCGATCCGGTTTCCATCGCGCGCATTGCCCACAACTCGGACGATCAACTGCACTATTACGGGCAGGACGCAACACTGAACCTGGGCGGGCGACGCATCTTCCTCACCCACTATCCGCACATCGGCCACGGCATGGCCTGCACCGGCGATTACGACCTGGTCTGTTGCGGCCACAGCCACGAAACAGAAATCCGCCAGCAGCCCACCATCACAGGCGGCCTGACCTGGCTGGTCAATCCCGGCACCGTCGCCGGGCTCGGGGCGTCGGCGGCGACCTGGATACTCGGCGACCTGGAAACACTTCACTTCGAGATTCGCACCCTGGCGGCCGTTCAAACGACAGGCGCATAGGCAAAGTCAAACCAGGTTCTGATCTTTCCGGCACATCCGATAGCAGTTCCGCCCTGCCGCCTTGGCTTCATACATTGCGAGATCGGCGGCCCGCAGCAGTTCCTCGGCAGTGCGCCCGGCATCCGGATAGACCGCAACGCCGATGCTGCCGCCTATACGGGCGGTCTCGTTGCCGAGCGTGAACGGAAGCGCCAGTTCGACAAGGATCTTCGCGGCCACGGCTTCGGTGGACTCGAGCGACTTGATGCCCTCGATCACCACGACGAACTCGTCACCACCGAATCGCGCGACCGTATCGGCAGAACGTACCGACGCTTCCAGGCGCCTGGCGACCTGGCACAAGAGCTGGTCGCCGGCGGCATGGCCCAGCGTGTCATTGACCTCCTTGAAGTGATCGAGGTCGATAACCATTACGGCGGCCGACGTCTGTGCCCGCGCTACACGCTCTACGGTATGAGCGAGCCGGTCGTCAAGAAACAGCCGATTGGCAAGGCCGGTCAGCGCGTCGTGCATCGCCTTGTCGCGCAGTTCTGAAACCGCCTGTTCGCGCCGGGTGACGTCGTACATCAGGCCGTACCAGCCAACGATGCCCTCACCTTCCGCGGCATGCTTGGGAACCAGGGTAAGGTCAAAATTGCGCCATGCTCCCTCGGCCGATCTCTTCCGCGTCGGGAACTCCACGACCTCTCCGCGCAGCACTGCGTCCTGATACGGTGCGAAGCCGCCCGCCGTATCAGGCTCAATGAAATTGCTGATATGGGTTCCGGCTGCCCCGTTGATCGGGAGTGCAAAGAACGTCTCAAATCCGCGATTGGCAAATAGACAGCTTCCCTCCCGATCGCCTTCGAATACCAGACAGGGAATATGCTCGGCCACCAGGCGCAAGTCGGTCACGCGCTTCTCGGCCGCTTTCAGATGCTGAGTGACCTCGCCGTTCAAGCGTCGCTCTTCGGCATAGCGATCTCGAAACAAGCGCAGCAGGTACAGAGTCATCACCGCGCTGATCGACAGGACGACCAATTGCGCAACTGCGACGAAGGCAGGAGGGACCGGCGCCGCAGTTCCGATCCCCCCCATGTGTTGCGCGATCGCCATGGAAATCACCGCCACGCAACTGGCGACAAACAAGGCGAGGCAGTAGCGCGCGCCGAGCATCCATCCCGAGAACACCAGCATGATCGGATAGGCCGCAAGGATCGGCGTCCGCACGCCTTCGGCGGAAACGCTTGCATAGGTCGCAAGCGTCCAGCCGCCCAATATGAGGAGACGCACGGCCGCCACCGCCCCCTTGTGGCGCAGCACGACATGCGACACACCCGTGAGGGCGATGAGGGCCGCTACCGGATACACCCGTCGCTGATACTCCTGCGGCGACGTGAGCAGCAAAACCATGAAGACCACCGAACCAATCAGCATCATCCAGATCGCTGCTCTCAACAAAGGAACGTGCTCTTCGAGAATCAGTTCTGGATGGTCGTCGATGGGCGAACGCAAACCGGAGAATCGGGTTCTTTCAAGGCTTTCCATGTCGGCCTTTCGTACCAATCGTTTCATGGTCGATCCGAAGTTGAAAGCGTTTCTTGATGTGCGTCAACCCGGGCTGCTTCAGTGTGCGACGAAGTGGCGGCCCGAGGACCGAGCATTCAGCTTTTCTATTTGAACATTGGAAGATTGCACAGGATGCAGATTCTGCAACCGCTAGAATCGCGGCTGCACCAGACCATTTTTTTCGGGAGCTCGACGTGACGGCTTCAATAGCAACCAACCAGACGATCCTGGTCGTCGGCGGCGGCATCAGCGGCATGACGGCGGCGCTTGAAGCCGCGGAATGCGGCAAGCAGGTGATCCTGGTCGAAAAGACCCCCGTCCTCGGTGGCCGCACCGCGCGGCTCTACCGCTACTTTCCCAAGATGTGCCACCCCACCTGCGGGCTGGAAATCAACCTGCGGCGCCTCAAGCAGAACCGCAACGTGCGCCTGATGACCATGACCGAGGTCACCGCCGTTTCGGGCAGCCGAGGCAACTACGAGGTGACGCTGAAAGTCTCCCCGCGCTTCGTCAATGAAAACTGCACCGCCTGCGGCAAGTGCGGCGAGGCGGTCAGCGCCGAAATCGCCAACCCATGGAATTACGGCCTGGACAAGATGAAGGCGGCCTACCTGCCGCACAACATGGCCCATCCGCAGCGCTATGTGATCGACCCCTCCATCGTCGGCACGCCGGAGGGCGAGAAGGCCAAGGCGGCCTGCCCGGTCGGCGCAGTCGACCTGGAAATGAAGGAAGAAAGCGTCACGCTTCAGGTCGGCGCCGTCATCTGGGCCACCGGCTGGCGTCCCTATGACGCCAACAAGATTCAGCCTTACGGCTACGACCGCTTCCCCAATGTCATCACCAGCCCCAAGATTCAGCCCTACGGCTACGACCGCTTCCCCAACGTGATTACCAGCCTCGAGTTCGAGCGTCTGGCCGATCCGCAAGGCCCCACCGGCGGCAAGATCCTGCGCCCGGGCGACGGCAAGGAGGCGAAGAACGTCGCCTTCATCCAGTGCGCCGGTTCCCGCGATGAGAACCATTTGCGCCACTGCTCGCGCATCTGTTGCATGGCCTCGTTGAAGCAGACGCAGTATGTGCGCGAAGCTTTCGGCGAAACCGGCAAGTCGACGATCTACTACATCGACATCCGCGCCATCGACCGCTTCGAGGACTTCTACCAGATGGTGCAGAAGGATTCGACGGTGAGCTTCGTCAAGAGCAAGGTAGCGAAGATCGTCGAGAACCAGGAAAACGGCAACCCGATTCTGCACGGCGTGGATACCGAGGGTTACCACCGCTACGCCACCGAGCATGACCTGGTGGTGCTGGCCGTGGGCATGGAACCCGAGATCACCGGCGTCAAACTGCCCGATGACATCATCCTCGATTCGTCGAACTTCATCGAGGGCAGCAAGGACGGCGGCATGTTCGGCGCCGGTGCCGCGGCCAGCCCGCTCGACGTCAATCGCTCGGTTCAAAGTGCCACTGCGGCGAGCTTGCACGCCATTCAAGTGATTCGTAAAACCGCTTCAACGGAGGCCGCGTAATCATGGCCGATAACAAATTCGCCGCGTATATCTGCTCCGGCTGTGGCATCGGCGATGCCATGAAGGTGCCGCAGCTCGAAGCCATCGCCAAGAAGGAAGGCAAGATGGCCATCGTCAAGAGCCATCCCTTCCTCTGCAACGCCGAGGGCGT